>JACDOC010000002.1 GCA_017656295.1 Bacillus sp. (in: firmicutes)
ACCAAATAAGAAATGGGTGACGGACATAACAGAGTTCACCCTATTTGATGAGAAACTGTATGTCTCCGCAGTAATGGACTTATACAACAAGGAAATTATAGGCTATCAGATCGGAAGTACACCAGATAAAATATTCGTCATGAAAACGATTAAGATGGTATTAGACAAAAGAATGGACGTGGATGGCCTGATTCTTCATAGCGACAGAGGAGGCCAATACACGTCCCGTGCCCTGCAGGACACTCTTGAATCTTACGGAATCCGTTTGAGCATGTCCCGGGCAGGCAATCCATTTGATAACGCCTGCATCGAGAGTTTCTTTTCCCATTTCAAAACGGAATCCATCTACCCTTATGATGTCCAAACATTAGAAGAATTAGAACAACGAATTGTAGAGTATATACACTTTTACAATCATGAGCGAAGACAAAGGAAACTAAATAAGATGTCACCAGTTAACTTTAGGCTTCAACACGCTGCATAATGGGAAGGAAATTGCTCCCTACTTGAATTAAAACTGTGATCGCATTTGAGAATACAGCTTGATATGGAGTAAACGCATGGTAACCTAGATGAGGTGAATCCAGCTTTGAATAGCCTGGTTTCCTGGTGCGAGAACCATGCGTGGAGAGGCTCCATGTCAAGCTATATGAATAATAGACAATATACCATAAGAAAAAGGGAGCAATTTCCTTTTAAGGATAATTACTCCCGGGGTTTTTTAAACTTCCACTTTTTTGGGGCTAGACCAAAGAAACGGTACGGGTTTCGTTTATACTTCCATAATGATTGGTAAAATCATTGGACGACGTTTTGTTTTTTCATATAAATATGGTGCTAACGTTTCGGTAATTTCGTTTTTAATTTCCGACCATTGCGATGTTTTACGTTCGAGTATTTTATTCAAATGTTTCGTAATAAGTGCTTGTGCATCATTAATTAAGTCGCCTGATTCGCGCATGTAAACGAATCCGCGGGAGATAATGTCAGGTCCAGCGGCAATTTTGTACTCTTTCATATTGATGCTGACAACAACAATGACGAGACCTTCTTCCGATAAAATGCGGCGATCACGTAACACGATGTTCCCAATATCGCCAATACCGCTACCGTCAATATAAACAGAGCCTGATGGGATTTTTCCAGCAATGTGTGCTCCATTATCCCCAAGAGCTAATACTTCACCGTTGTCCATAATAAAACAGTTTTCCGGCTTAATTCCACAATCAATTGCTAGTTGTGCATGCATGCGTTGCATTCGGTACTCACCGTGAATTGGCATAAAATACTTCGGCTTCATTAAGCGAATCATCAGCTTTTGTTCTTCTTGACCACCATGACCTGATGTATGGATGTCATTTAACGATCCATGGATGACGTCTGCTCCAGCACGAAATAGCTGGTTAATCGTCCGGTTTACACTTATCGTATTCCCAGGGATTGGGGATGAAGAGAACACGACCGTGTCACCAGGTTGAATTTGAATTTGTCGGTGCGTTCCGTTCGCGATTCGGGACAAGGCCGCCATTGGTTCGCCTTGGCTTCCCGTACATAATATTGTTATTTGATGTGCAGGCAGACGATTAATTTGTTGAGCATCAATGAAAGTATCTTTCGGGCAGCGAATATAACCTAACTCCCGACCAATTTCAATCGCTGCTTCCATACTGCGACCAAAGACAGCAATTTTTCGTCCGTTTAACACCGCCGCTTCGGTGACTTGCTGCAGACGATGAATGTTTGAAGCAAAAGTTGCAAAAATAATGCGGCCTTCTACTTTACGGAAAATGTCATGAATGCTTTCCCCTACACGACGTTCCGACATGGTAAAGTGGGGAACTTCACTATTTGTCGAATCTGACAGAAGGCAAAGGACGCCTTCTTTTCCGATTTCGGCCATTTTTGTTAAGTTGGCCGGTTCACCTACAGGGGTAAAGTCAAACTTAAAGTCTCCCGTATGAACGATGTTTCCAGGAGGTGTTTTGACAACGATCCCATAGGAATCTGGGATACTGTGAGTTGTTCGGAAGAAGGTAACCGACGTTTTGCGAAATTTAATGACATCATCCTCTTTAATTTCATAAAGCTTTGCTTGACGAAGAAGACCATGTTCCTCTAACTTATTGCGAATGAGTCCGAGGGCCAACTTACCTCCATAAATTGGGACGTTAACTTGACGTAGCAAGTAAGGAATCCCACCTATATGGTCTTCGTGTCCGTGCGTAATAAACAACCCTTTAATTTTTTCTTCGTTTTTAACTAAATACGTGTAATCTGGAATGACGTAGTCGATTCCTAATAATTCGTCCTCCGGAAACTTAATACCCGCATCAATTAAAATAATTTCATCTTGAAATTGTACGCCATAAGTGTTTTTTCCAATTTCACCTAATCCGCCGAGGGCAAAAACCGCTGTTTGATCATTTTTTACGAATTTCATATATGATCAGATCTCCAATACTTTAAAGTCTTCGCGTTGTTTTTCATACTCTAAATATGCACCCTCAAGTAACTGGATATATTCGATGTTAATCGGTTTGGATCGTAACTTTTGGCGCACTTCTCGTTCAGATTCAGCTTCAATAAACAGAACTTTTGTGTTTTCACGTACTGGTGCTAAATCTAAGTTTTCTTGGTAATACACTTTAAAAATCATGTCTTTTCTCTCCTTACTCCGTTTTCAATAAAAATGTAACTTTTTCTATTATAAATAATGTTATAAACTTTTTCATGTTTTTTCATAACAACTTATGTATAGAAAGAAGAAGCCCTTCGCATTCAGAAGGGCTTTACTGTACGAAATTTCCATCCAATCAATTAAAAGGATTACGCGATTAATTTTTTTCTTAGAAGATCTTTCCATTGTTTTAAAAGCTTTTTACGTAGCTTTTTTAACATGGTAGATCACTCCCTACTTTTTATTTTAACCAATTCTATAGGAATGTAAAGTACGTGCCGTCTGTTTACTGCTAGTATATGATTTTTTAATCCTTTTTTTACGTGGGGATGAATGGAAATTATTCACAACTGTTAAGCGATAAAAAAATTATTGATTGTAAGCGTTGACAAAATTGACAAAGAAGTGGGAAGGCAGTAAGGTATAGACGGAATATAAAAAGAGGAGATTTATCGATGAAAAAAATTGTCTTTTTTGATATAGATGGCACGTTGTTAGATCATGAAAAACAGATACCAAAACGAACGAAAGAAGCGATTTACAAATTAAAGGAAAATGGAATATATGTCGCCATCGCCACCGGGCGAGCACCGTTTATGTTCCGTTCGTTAATTGAGGAATTAGAAATTGAAACATTTGTAAGTTTTAATGGTCAATATGTCGTCTTTGAAAATGATGTAATCTACAAAAATCCATTGCCAACGTCAGAAATTGAAGCTCTTTTAGAAGAGGCAAAAACGAAGGAACATCCTGTTGTTTTTATGAACCACCAAGAAATGAAAGGGAACATTGAACACCATACTTACATTGAAGAGAGTATGGGAAGTTTAAAATTTGACCATCCACCATATGATCCGACCTACTATCAAGAAAATGAAATTTATCAAGCACTTCTTTTCTGTCGTGAAGAGGAAGAAGAGCAGTATCTTCAAAAATATCCGAATTTCAAATTTGTTCGTTGGCATCCATATTCCACGGATATTCTTCCATCTGGAGGATCGAAAGCAGAGGGAATTAAAAAACTCATTTCCCGCTTGAACTTTTCCATGGAAGACGTTTATGCCTTTGGTGACGGTTTAAACGATATTGAAATGTTACAAAGCGTTGGTACCGGTGTTGCGATGGGAAATGCTCATCCAATCGTGAAAAAGGCGGCAAATGTTGTAACGAAAGATGTCGCTGATGATGGCATTTATGAAGGATTGAAAATGTTGAATTTAATTGACTAAATGAAAAGAGCTGACTTCCCGGAGAATCGGGATTGGTCAGCTCTTTTAACGTTCAATTGGACACGCATTTTCAATCGGACGAAACGGATCTTCTTTATTAATATGATCGTAAAACATAATGCCGTTTAAATGATCAATTTCGTGTTGAAAGACAATGGCTGGTAACCCTTTTAAACGCAACTTTACTTCATTACCGTCTACATCGTACCCTTTCACCGTAATACGAGCGTATCGAGGAACATATCCAGGGATAGGTTCGTCAACGGATAAACATCCTTCTCCAGAGGTTAAATATGCTTTTTCAACCGAATGACTAATAATTTTTGGGTTAAACAAGGCATAACTATACAACTTCCCTTTTTTATCGTGTACGTGAACGGCAATCATCCGTTTAGACACATTAATTTGTGGAGCTGCTAAGCCAATCCCCGGACGTAAGCCATATTTTTTGGCAATTTCCTCGTCTTGACTGTTAATGACATATTCTAAAAGACTTTTTAAAATTTCTTGATCTTCTTTAGAAGGTGGAAGTGAAACTTCTTCCGCTACTTTTCGTAAAGTCGGATGGCCATCTTTGATAATATCATCCATTGTAATCATACGTATCACTCCTATTTTCAAGCGGTGTTATATGCTTAAGTTTATCAAAAGTAGGCACTTCATTGAAAGATTTCCCTTTTACAATAGGCTCTGTTAAACGATACTGTTGATATTTATACAGTTCGCTTGTGGCGGACGCTTTCCGCGGCCCAAGCCGCTTCCCTCGCTACGCTCAAGTATGGGTCTTGCCTGGCTAGCTGTTCCCGCTGGAGTCGCCGTTCGTGTGAATAACTTGCTAAAAATCAACATTGACATATAACTTAGCCTTACAATTAAGAAAGCATATGAAATTCCTATTGTTTGACACTAGACGAGAAAAACGAGAAGGCATGTTCTTTCCTAAACCTTCATATGCTGGAAATAACCACAAAAATAAATGGACAATCGAATCTAAAAGCGATAAGATGACAGAAGGATTGATAGTAGAGGGTAACAAGGTCATAGGAGGGCAAACATGAAAATAATCAAATTAATAGCATTTCTTATCGTGATTTTATCAGGTTGCGTGGGGATGACTAGCCCTGAAGAGCAAATTTATGAAATTTTAGAAAAAACGGTGACACTCGAAGAAGAGTTTCAGAAACAACAAGATCCTCTAGTAGAACATGAACAAGCGGAACAGGATTTATATAATCAAATTATGTCATTAGGTATGAAAGATTTCGACCAAATTGTTCAACTTTCTAATGAAGCACTTGAGCACGCTGAAAAAAGAGAAGAGCTAATCCAAAAAGAACGTCAATCGATTGAAAAAGCGCAGCAGGAATTTATAAAAGTAGAAGACATCGTTCCTACCATAAAAGATGAAAAAATAAAAGCAGAAGCAAAAAAACTAGTTAAAACGATGTCTGACCGTTATGAAGCCCATAAACAATTATATGAAGCTTACATGGAAGGACTGGCGTTAGATAAGGAACTTTATCAAATGTTCCAACGAGAAGATTTGACAATGGAAGAACTAGAAGAACATTTAACGAAAATTAATGAAGCGTATGAGCGTGTACTTGCTGCCAACGAAGCGTTTAATCAAAAAACAGAAGTATACAATGAATTAAAATTACAGTTTTATCAACAAGCTGGTTTAGAAGTGAGCAAGGATGGGGAATAATTTTTTAAAAGCATCTAATTCTTGATTAGGTGCTTTTTTGTTGTTTTGAAAAAAGGGGACTAAAGGTTCGTAAGTTATTTTAAAAAAATGTTTATGCTATAACAGTTTCGAGATGTTGTTCTTTTTATAATACAGACAACCAGATTCCATTAGTACAGTTATGTTGTTCGAAAAAAATAAATTTTATGAACGTGGCGATTTTCTTTGATATTTAACGATTGACGAATCGATTTTTTTTATTGTACACTAAAGGACGAACAAAAGAAGTTGTATCATTTGTTTTATTATTTTTATTGATACAGTTTGTTTTTTTTGATTGAGGAATCAAACGTTTGTATCCTGTATATTCGTGGAAAACTATAAGTGATGTCCTAATTAGAACGAAAAGAAGTAAGTTTCCGTTTTTTAGGGTACCCTATGTTTTGGTCTTTCTTTTTTATGAAATTCTTACGGAGAGAAAGGAAGAGGTGACATTTGATGGCATCTAAAACAAAAAAAGCTCAGTTCGATGCGAAAAAGACGCTCGAGAACATTGAAGCACAATTTGAAATGTTCCAAATCTTAAATGAAAATGGCGAAGTAGTAAACGAGGCTGCGATGCCAGAATTATCGGATGAACAACTTCAAGAGTTAATGCGCCGTATGGTGTATACTCGTGTTCTTGACCAACGTTGTATTTCTTTAAATCGTCAAGGACGTCTTGGTTTCTATGCACCAACAGCTGGACAAGAAGCGTCCCAAATTGCTTCTCAATTCGCTTTAGAAAAAGAAGACTTTATATTACCAGGATATCGTGACGTTCCACAGATCGTATGGCACGGGTTACCGTTATATCAAGCGTTCTTATTCTCACGCGGACACTTCCATGGTAACCAAATTCCTGAAGGTGTAAATGTATTACCTCCACAAATTATTATCGGTGCACAATACATTCAAACAGCTGGTGTGGCACTTGGTATGAAAAAACGTGGTAAAAAAGCCATTGCGATTACTTATACAGGTGACGGAGGTTCTTCTCAAGGGGACTTCTATGAAGGAATTAACTTTGCCGGTGCGTTTAATGCTCCTGCAGTATTTGTTGTTCAAAACAACTTATTCGCGATATCAACGCCACGTGAAAAACAAACCGCTGCAAAAACAATTGCTCAAAAAGCGGTGGCAGCAGGTATTCCAGGCGTGTTAGTAGATGGTATGGACCCATTAGCGGTATATGCTGCTGTTCGTGAAGCTCGTGAACGTGCAATTAACGGTGAAGGTCCAACTTTAATTGAAACACTTTGCTATCGTTATGGTCCACATACAATGGCTGGTGACGATCCAACTCGTTATCGTTCTCAAGAGCTTGACAAAGAATGGGAGAAAAAAGATCCGCTCGTACGCTTCCGTAAATTCTTAGAAGCAAAAGGTTTATGGAACGAAGAAATGGAAAACGAAACAATCGAAAAAGCAAAAGATGACATTAAAGAAGCTATTAAGAAAGCGGACGAAACACCAAAACAAAAAGTAACTGATTTAATCTCCATCATGCACGAAGGTGAACTTCCTTTCAACTTAAAAGAGCAATACGAAATTTACAAAGAAAAGGAGTCGAAGTAAGCCATGGCGCAAATGACAATGATTCAAGCGATCACAGATGCGTTACGCACTGAATTACGCAATGACCCAAACGTATTAGTGTTCGGTGAAGACGTTGGGGTAAACGGAGGCGTATTCCGTGCAACTGAAGGTCTTCAAAAAGAATTTGGTGAAGACCGCGTATTCGACACGCCACTTGCTGAATCTGGTATCGGTGGTTTAGCGATCGGTCTTGCATTACAAGGATATCGTCCTGTTCCAGAAATCCAATTCTTTGGCTTCGTATACGAAGTAATGGATGCGATTAGCGGTCAAATGGCTCGTATGCGTTATCGTTCTGGTGGACGTTATCATGCGCCAATTACAGTACGTTCTCCATTCGGTGGAGGTGTACATACACCTGAGCTACACGCCGATAGCCTTGAAGGATTAATGGCACAACAACCAGGATTAAAAGTTGTTATCCCATCAACACCATACGATGCGAAAGGATTATTAATTTCTGCGATCCGTGACAATGATCCAGTAATTTTCTTAGAGCATATGAAATTGTACCGTTCATTCCGTCAAGAAGTACCTGAAGAAGAATATACAATTCCGATTGGTAAAGCGGATATTAAACGTGAAGGTAAAGATATTTCTATCATTGCATACGGGGCAATGGTTCATGAGGCATTAAAAGCAGCAGATGAACTTGAAAAAGAAGGTTATTCCGCTGAAGTTATTGACCTTCGTACAGTAAGCCCACTTGACATTGACACAATCATTGCTTCTGTTGAAAAAACGAACCGTGCGATTGTTGTACAAGAAGCTCAGAAACAAGCAGGTATTGCAGCAAATGTGGTAGCAGAAATTAACGACCGTGCGATTTTAAGCTTAGAAGCACCGGTTTTACGTGTAGCTGCACCTGACACTGTTTATCCTTTCTCTCAAGCAGAACCAGTATGGCTGCCAAACTACAAAGATATTATTGAGACCGCGAAAAAAGTATTAACGTTCTAATGTAAATGCACCTAGAGAAGGGGGATTTTCCCTCTTCTTTCTGTCCTATTGAACAAGACTGTGAGAAAAGATTAGGAGGGTGAATACCAGTGGCATTCCAATTTAGACTTCCAGACATCGGTGAAGGTATCCATGAAGGTGAAATTGTTAAATGGTTTGTAAAACCTGGAGATAAAGTTCAAGAAGATGACGTACTTTGTGAAGTGCAAAACGATAAAGCAGTTGTTGAAATTCCTTCTCCTGTTACAGGTACGGTACAAGAAATTTTAGTCGAAGAAGGATCTGTAGCGGTTGTTGGAGATGTACTCGTTACATTTGATGCACCAGGTTATGAAAATCTCCAATTTAAGGGAGATCATGGTACAGAAGAAAAACAAGAGGAAGCAAAAGAAGAGCCGAAAGCTGAACAAGCTGAAGAAACAAAACAAACGACAGATGTTGATCCGAACCGCCGAATAATTGCAATGCCATCTGTTCGTAAATATGCTCGTGAAAAAGGCGTTGACATTCGTCAAGTTACTGGTTCTGGAAAAAATGGCCGTATCCTAAAAGAAGATATCGATGCGTTCTTACAAGGTGGCGCTCAAGTTCAAGCGGCAGAAGCAGCTCCAGTAACTGAAACAGCTGTTGAAACAACTTCTACAGAAACAACTGAAGCAAAAGCTCAAGAAGCACCAGTTCTTGAAGGTCAATATCCAGAAACTCGTGAGAAAATGAGCGGTATCCGTAAAGCAATTGCCAAAGCGATGGTGAACTCTAAACATACAGCTCCTCACGTAACATTAATGGACGAAGTAGATGTAACGAAACTTGTTGCACATCGTAAGAAATTCAAAGAAGTGGCAGCAGAAAAAGGTATCAAGCTTACGTTCTTACCTTACGTTGTAAAAGCATTGGTAAGCGCGTTACGTGAGTATCCAACATTAAATACGTCCATTGATGATGAAACATCTGAAATTATCCATAAGCATTACTACAACATTGGTATTGCAGCAGATACCGAAAAAGGTCTTCTTGTACCAGTTGTTAAAGATGCAGACAAGAAGTCAATGTTTGCTATTTCTAAAGAAATTAATGAGTTAGCAGTTAAAGCACGTGAAGGAAAACTTACTCCAAACGAAATGAAAGGTGCTTCATGCACAATTACAAACATCGGTTCTGCTGGTGGTCAATGGTTTACACCTGTAATTAACCACCCAGAGGTTGCAATTTTAGGAATTGGTCGAATTCAAGAAAAACCTGTAGTAAAAAATGGTGAAATTGTAGCCGCACCTGTGTTAGCATTATCATTGAGCTTTGATCACCGAATCATAGATGGTGCCACTGCTCAATATGCGCTTAACCACATTAAGCGCTTGTTAAACGATCCAGAATTATTACTAATGGAGGCGTAATGGTATGGTAGTAGGAGATTTCCCAATCGAAACTGATACTCTTGTCATTGGTGCAGGACCTGGTGGGTACGTAGCTGCAATTCGTGCTGCTCAACTTGGTCAAAAAGTAACGATCGTTGAAAAGGCGAATTTAGGAGGCGTTTGCTTAAACGTTGGTTGTATTCCTTCTAAAGCCTTAATTGCGGCAGGTCATCGTTACGAGATTGCGAAAGAATCTGCTGATATGGGTATTACAGCAGAAAATGTTAAAGTAGACTTTTCAAAAGTTCAAGAATGGAAAGCAAGTGTAGTTAAAAAATTAACAGGTGGTGTAGAAGGTCTCCTTAAAGGAAACAAAGTAGAAATTGTTAAAGGAGAAGCATACTTCGTTGATGCGAACACAGTTCGTGTGATGGACGAAAATTCTGCACAAACATACAAATTCAAACATGCGATTATCGCAACAGGTTCTCGTCCAATTGAACTTCCTGCATTTAAGTACTCTAAACGTGTACTTGACTCCACTGGTGCACTGAACCTTGAAGAAATTCCAAACAAATTGGTTGTCATCGGTGGTGGTTACATTGGAACAGAGCTTGGTACGGCTTATGCTAACTTCGGTACAAAAGTAACTATCTTAGAAGGGGCAGAAGAAATTCTTTCAGGATTTGAAAAACAAATGACGGCCCTTGTTAAACGTAACTTAAAGAAAAAAGGTGTAGAAATCTTCACAAAAGCGATGGCTAAAGGTGTAGAAGAAAAAGAAGATGGCGTAGTCGTTACATTTGAAGCGAACGGTGAAGAAAAAACGATCGAAGCTGACTACGTGTTAGTAACGGTTGGTCGTCGTCCAAACACAGATGAACTAGGTCTTGAGCAAGTTGGTATTGAATTAACAGAACGCGGTCTAATCAAGATCGATAAACAATGCCGTACAAGCGTACCAAATATCTTTGCAATTGGTGACGTTGTTGAAGGACCACCATTAGCGCATAAAGCATCTTACGAAGGTAAGATTGCTGCTGAAGCTATTGCCGGTCATCCATCTGAAATTGATTACTTAGGAATTCCGGCAGTTGTGTTCTCTGAGCCTGAATTAGCATCTGTTGGATACACTGAACAGCAAGCTAAAGAAGAAGGAATCGAAGTGGTTGCAGCGAAATTCCCATTTGCTGCAAACGGTCGTGCGCTAGCACTTAACGCAGCAGAAGGTTTCTTAAAACTTATCACTCGTAAAGAAGACGGCTTAGTAATCGGTGCGCAAATTGCCGGTCCAAGTGCATCTGATATGATTGCGGAGCTTGGTCTAGCAATCGAAGCTGGTATGACAGCAGAAGATATTGCTATGACGATCCACGCTCATCCAACACTTGGAGAAATTACAATGGAAGCTGCAGAAGTAGCTCTTGGAAACCCTATCCATATTGTAAAATAATAAAGAAAATCCCCTGCCCTTCAATGAGGGACAGGGGATTAATATTAATACCTGGATATACTTCGTATATTAATGTTAACAAAATTAGACCTTATTTTATTAAATATCCTATTATAGAGAGACAGTTCTTCATTCGAATGATTCGTCCTTCTTTTCTGTCCTAATAATTTTGCTCTGATGATGTTTTCTCTTCGAGAGCAGTAGAAACAGGTTTAATGATGTCTTCTTTTGATACATTTCCAATCACTTCAACTATAATTTCATTTCCATGTACGATAATCAGCGCTGGATATTCATCAATATCAAATCTCTCTTTCACTTCATGCTCTTTTCCGGGACTAATGACTACCATATTTTTAAATACTTCAGGATATTCTTTTTTTAACTCAATTAATGCATCATAGTATGAGACTTCATTTTTATAATCCGACTCATTTGAAAAGAAGAAAACTTGATTCTCATCCATCAATTCTTTTTCAGAAGGGGTTTCGTGCACACAACCGTTTAACAAGAGAAGGGAGATAAGAAGAAAAAAAGATCTGCCTCTCATACGTGGCGCCTCGCTTTATGGAATGATGATTGTAAAATTATTACTTCTTTTTTTGCTATTTTATCACATATACATGTACAAACACGGCTTGTAAATTAAATGTTACACAATTGAAACATAGAAGGTGGGCCTTAAGGGAAGTGATTCGATGAAAACGTATGTAGTATTATTAATTCATATGATAATTTGGAGTGGTTTTTCATTAGCTATTTGGTTGTCCCCAGATGATCATAAGGAATATAAATTATTAATGCTTTTTGTTTTTATTTACATCAGTGTTATCGTGGCCAACCGTTTTTTTTATTCCCTCCGACGCTCGATTGTGGTTACCGTGCTTAGCTTTGGATGTTATTTCGGAATTTATTCTTTTTTGTAATGTTCAAATCCAAAGAGAAAGGCTGACGAAACCTTGGGTTCGTCAGCCTTTGTTCCTTTTATTTCGTTTATTTTTTTCGAGTTGTTTTCATTTCTTCATTAAAAGATGTTATTAAAGAAACGACAATCATTAACATAATAACCGTAAACGGTAATGCCGCGATAATTGAAGCACGTTGTAATGCAGCTAAACCACCATTCCATAAAAGGATGGCAGCAGTAGCTGATTGAATAATACCCCAAACGAATTTCACTTGGTTTGATGGATTTAAACTTCCATTTGTTGTTTGCATACCAAGAACGAACGTAGCCGAGTCAGCTGATGTAATAAAGAAAGTACTAATTAATACAATGGCTATGGCAGATAAAAGGGTAGTTAATGGGAAATTTTCGAATACAGTAAACAAGGCAATTTCAACGCCTTTATTTGACATGACTTCCATAATATTTTTTCCAATGAAATGTTCTAAGTAAATACCAGTACCACCGAATACTGCAAACCATAGCATACCAAAAATGGTTGGTACAGCTAATACCCCAATGACAAATTCACGAACAGTACGTCCCCGAGATACACGGGCAATGAATGATCCAACAAATGGTGCCCATGCAATCCACCATGCCCAATAGAAAATGGTCCAATCTTGGAACCACGTAATATCTTGTTCAAACGGTGCTAACCGGAAGCTCATAGAAGGTAAATTTTGTAAGTATTGGCCGATGGTAGATGTGAAGACATCCATAATAAAGTTTGTTGGTCCAACAAAGAGTAAAAAGAGCATGAGTAATATCGCTAAGAAAATGTTAATATTACTTAAATATTTAATTCCACGGTTTAATCCTGTTTGAGCTGAAAGCATAAATAAGACAGTAACAACAGCCACAATCATCAATTGTGTACTAATCGTATTTGAAACACCATCAAACAAATAAGAAATTCCCCCACCGATTTGGATCGCTCCTAATCCTAAGGAAGTTGCTACCCCAAAGACGGTCGCAAACACGGCAATAAAATTAATAAAAACGCCTAAACCACCGTCAACACGGTCACCTAAAATCGGTCTTAGCGTGGAACTAATGACACCCGGTGAATGTTTACGGAATTGGGTGTAGGCTAAAGAAAGAGCAACAACCGTATATATCGCCCAAGGATGTAAGCCCCAATGGAAGTATGAATAGCGCATAGCTGCTCGAGCAGCTTCGTTCGTTTGTCCTTCAACAAACGGTGGAGAATAATAATGATACAATGGTTCAGCTACGCCCCAGAATACTAAACCAATCCCCATTCCAGCGCTAAAGAGCATCGCAAACCATGTTAAGAAGTTGTACTCTGGCTCCTCATTGTCTTTCCCCAAACGAATGTTCCCATACTTTGAGAATATTAAAATGAAGGCAAAAACTAAAAAGATGGATGCGGATAATAGATAAAACCACCCAAATTTTTCTAAAATGAAAGAGTGAACTTTTGTAGTAATTGTATCTAAATTTAACGTTGGAAATTTCTCTCTTGGTAGAAGTCCCCAAATAATAAACAATACTGTAACAATGACAGAAACGAAAAACACTGGGGTTACCTTCTTCATCAAATCTCCCCTTTCAATATGAAATTTTTTGTTTGAATGGATAAATTCGGTTCTTTTTCTAGATAAAAAATCAGTATAATAAATTGAGCCAATATCGTTTGAAAAAGACAATGAGCGCTTATGACAAATGGGTGTTGGGGCATACGGTTTACTATGTTACCATCTTTAGCTATTTTCGTAAAGGAAGGAGAATCCCTATGAATAAGATCATTATAGGTACCATGTTGTTACTACTGATTGCTGCATGCTCCCATACGTATACTGAGACAACCGATTCACCGCCTTCATATAAATACCCTGAACAAAAGGAAAATAAACATGAAAATAAGGGAAAAATTGAAAATAATGAAGAAAATGAGAAAGATGTTTTGAATATGCATGAGGAAGAAAAGGAAGTCCCACTTGTTCCACTCTACCGTGTAGATGAACATTCATGGACAATCGTTCCTATCGCGGATGCGAATGAAAAAGTTGTTCTATTGACAATCGATGATGCGCCTGATCAATATACGTTAGAAATGGCCAATATTCTTAAAGAGCTTGATGTCAAAGCGATCTTTTTCGTCAATGGTCATTTTTTAGATACGGAGGAAGAACAAAATGTTTTAAAAGAAATACACCAGTTAGGTTTTGAAATCGGAAATCATACGTACAGTCATTCCATGTTAAGTAAACTCTCTCCTGAAAAACAGAAAGAAGAGATTGTTAGGTTAAATAATTTGATTGAAAATATTATCGGTGAACGCCCGAAATTTTTCCGGGCACCATTTGGGGTGAATACAGAAATTAGTAAGGAGATTGTAAGGCAAGAAGGAATGCAGTTGATGAATTGGACGTACGGGTACGATTGGGAAAAGGAGTATCGAACGAAAGAAGCGTTGGAACACATTATGGTAGACACACCGTTGTTGCGTAATGGAGCTAACCTCTTAATGCACGACCGGGAGTGGACAAAAGAAGCTTTACGTAACATCGTTCTTGGCTTACAAGAAAAAGGATATGAAATAATAGATCCGGCACTGATTGCCACACCACAACCCAATCAATAGAAGCAAATGTAAAAGGTACAGGACATATGCCTGTACCTTTTATTTCTTTCTTTTCTTTTTTTCGAGTGAAAAGTCCATTAACCGACCGTTAAACAAAGTAACTTTCCCTTTTAGTTTCGGTCCAAATGATTTACAAAACTCGTTCGCTTTCCCTTTATCAGCATGAGTAGATTGGGGATGGAGCTGAATGTAAAGAGAAGAATCGTCCCAAAATAGAAAGATCCCCCAATAATGACGTTCAAACCCTCGTAAAAAAATTTCATGCTCGTTTACTTCTTCTATTTGATAAGGAAAAGCTGCTTCTTCGTATGCCCATCCTAGCTGAGCACCTGTTCTTTTCATTTGTTCCTTATATTCATCAAATAATGTGATCACCTTCTCTTTTGTTATTGGCAGATGATCGGGTACATCGATTTTTGCTCGTTCCATTTGTGTACCTCCTCTCAATAAATAACTAGTCCACATATATGCAGCAATACCGATAATTAGAACAAAAAAATTAAATGTGACATACAATTTAGGGTTGAAAAATCAAAAGTGTTATATTATTATCTAATTAAGCAAACAAATAAAACGCTTACTTCACTATTTTTGTGAAAGGGAGTATGGAGATGGGAACAATCGTATGTCAAACTTGCAACGCAACCATTGATCATTTTGAAGATGAGAAAGTAACGGTTCTTTATTCTACTTGTTGCGGTTGCAACGAAGAGTCCACGGATGAAGAGTAATATATAAACGGTCTTTAAGGGGAATATGTGTGCTGCTAATAGATAAACGGATGAAACTGTCCTTGAGAGAGGACAGTTTTTTTCTTGTTGAGCTATATAATCATGTCATACTTATACACGTATAAATAAAATAACAATGAGGACAAGCCTCATTGTTATTTTATCGCTCTATGTTCTTTGATGACGCGTAATGTTTTTAATTCGAAATCTTCCGGACCTTGAACCGGTAAACCGACTTCTAAGTTTTTCTTAATGTAACGTAAGTTCTCTTCTGTAATAATTTCGCCAGGAATAAAAATAGGAATTCCTGGTGGATAGACCATGATAAATTCGGCGATAATGCGACCAACCGATTTTTCAAACGGCACCACTTCCGTATCGGAATAAAAGGCCTCCCGTGGAGACAGGGCTAAAAGTGGAATATCTGGTAGCATTACATTAGCTGAAACTTCATTGGCTAAGTGCTTGAATGTATCGGAAAGCTTTTGTAGTGCTTCCACAAGGATAGTTGCTTCCCGTTCGGTATCACCAGGTGTTACAATGCAGAGAATATTATATAAATCGGAGAGCTCAACTTCAATGTTATATACTTCTCTCAGCCATTTTTCTGCATCATAACCAGTAATCCCTAAATCTTTCACGGAGATAATAAGCTTTGTAGGATCCATATCATAGGCGGCATTTGTTCCTAAAATTTCTTCGCCTACACAGTACAAATGTTCAATTTTGTTAACTTCATTCCGAATCCACTGGGCTAACCGAATCGTTTGGTCTAACATGCTTTTTCCTTCGGTAGCCAAACGTTTACGGGCGACATCTAAAGAAGCCAGTAATAAATACGATGTCGAAGTCGTTGTGAGCATGCTTAAAATCGTTTGGACTCGTTTCGCTGACACGAGACCTTCTCGAACGTTTAAAATGGAGCTTTGTGTCATCGATCCACCTAATTTATGCACACTAGTTGCGGCCATATCTGCTCCTGCTTGCATGGCCGATAGCGGAAGATCATCATGGAAATGAATGTGTACACCATGTGCTTCATCAACTAAGACTGGAACGTTGTAAGAATGGGCGATATCGACGATTTTTTTCAAATCGGCAGATACACCAAAATACGTTGGATTGATAACTAAAACCCCTTTGGCATCAGGGTGTTGTTTCAATGCTTTTTCAACAGCATCGGTAGAAATCCCATGGGAAATTCCTAACCGGTCATCAATTTCCGGATGAATAAAAATAGGCGTTGCACCTGAAAAAACAATGGCTGACATGACTGATTTATGCACATTCCGAGGGACAATTATTTTATCTCCAGGACCACAAACAGACATGACCATTGTCATGATTGCACCACTTGTGCCTTGGACGGAAAAGAATGTATAGTCAGCACCAAAGGCTTTAGCAGCTAAGTCTTGTGCCTTTTTAATGATTCCTTTCGGTTGGTGCAAATCGTCTAATGGCGCGATATTAATTAAGTCGATAGACAATGCGTTTTCACCGATGAATTGCCGAAACTCAGGGTCCATTCCAGTTCCTTTTTTATGTCCTGGAATATGAAATTGTATCGGATTCTTTTTAGCATGTTCTTTTAACCCAGTAAATAGTGGCGTTTCAAATTGTGACAATTCATTTCACACCTCTTTATATGTTAAAATCAAATTTATCCCAACTTAACGGGCAGTAACTTTCAGTGGTGGATGAAGGTCCCCACTGATGAAAGTTAAACTTTATACAAATAGACGATTAAACATAAAACAAATGCATTATAGCACTTATATTATCCGTTTGGAAAGGGGAAAATTTGCTACTTCAATAGTTTTTTTAAGAAAAGGATTTTTATCGTGAATAGAGAAGTAATGGAGGAAAAGATAGGAGGAGTGAGCACGATGAATTTTGAAACACGAGTCACGAAATTATTGAATATTCAATATCCAATCATTCAAGGAGGCTTAGCTCATTTAGCCTATTCAGAATTAGCCGCAGCGGTTTCCAATGCTGGGGGACTTGGACAAATCACAGCCATGTCCTTACCAAGTCCAGAAGATTTGCGAGAGGAAATTAAAAAAGTGAGACAATTAACGGATAAACCGTTTGGAGTCAATTTTGCGATTGGTCAACATGGGCGTCCATTTTCGCATTATCTCGATGTGGCCATTGAAGAAAAAGTACCTGTCATTTCGATGACTGGTGGAAATCCAACACCACTTTTTGAACAATTAAAAGGGGTAGACGTAAAAAAACTCGTGTTAGTAGCAGCGAAACGTCAAGCTCAAAAAGCGGAAGAGCTTGGAGCGGATGCGGTGATGGTCGTTGGCCAAGAAGGTGGAGGACATTTAGGTAAGCATGATATCGGAACGTTTGTACTAATCCCTCAAGTAGTAGACGCGGTATCCATCCCGGTAATTGCCTCTGGCGGGATCGGTGATGGTCGAGGTCTCATGGCCGCTTTCGCTTTAGGTGCAGAAGGAATCGAAATGGGTACTCGCTTTATTGCAACAAAAGAATGTGTTCATGCATCGGATGTCTATAAGCAGGCGTTGATTGAAGGAACAGAAAATGATACAGTAGTGATTAAGCGCTCGCTCGGTGCACCAGCCCGTGCCATCGCTAACTCTTGGACTGAAAAAATATTAGAAATCGAACGACAAAACGGTGGATATGAAGCATTAAAAGATTATATTAGTGGCACCGCCAATAAGCGTTTTATTTATGATGGTAAAGTGGATGAAGGTTTTGCTTGGGCAGGCCAAGTGATGGGACTTATAAAAGATGTCCCGACTGTTCAAGAACTATTCGACCGGATGATTCATGAGGCGGAATCCATTCGTCGTCGCTGGTCGATGGAATAACAGAAAAAGCAGGTGGAACATGATGGAATATCAATATCCGTTCTCGTATGATTGGACAACACAAGAAATAATCGATGTGATTAAGTTTTTTGAAGCGGTCGAAACAGTGTACGAAAAAGGTATGAACCGCGATGAATTTATGACCTTTTATCGACGATTTAAAGAAATCGTTCCTAGTAAAGCGGAAGAAAAAAAGTATTGTAATGAATTTGCTGATTCGAGTGGGTATTCACCTTACCATGTAGTGAAAAAAATGAAGGAATCAAATCCAGGCGATTTTGTGAAAATGGAATCGTAATAAGATGGGGACAGTGCACAGAACCCTGTCAAGTAGACAATGAAAAAAAGAGTATATTAAGCTGCGGCCTTTTCTCGGTATTCAATCGGGGAAAGGCCGTTGAATTTTTCTTGGAATCGATCTTTATTGTAAAAATCTATATACTCCTTAATCGCCCTATATGCTTGAGCGATTGATTTAGGACGCACTTTAATTCAACAGTATATGATGTAAAAGTTTGTCCTTTTTTTGCCATAGAAAAATCCCCTCCCAGGAAGACTATTAAGAACATCATACCATGCTCTTTTTTTTTTTAATGTCTACCTGTAGGGGATAATACCACAGTCCCCTCTTTTTGTTGGAGGAATAATTTTACACTTTCACTTCATTCGGCGAGTTGGCAAGCTGATAAAGAGGCAAAAGTGTTTTAAATGTGTTTTCAATCGTTTGAAGAAGTTCGTTTCCAGACATGTTTAACACTTTTTCCTTTGACAGGTGAATGCCACAAAGTATTTCTGCTTTTTTTACGTTCATTAATCGTTCAAACAATTGACGTAAGTCGTCTTCTGTAAGTTCTTTATGAACATTTGCGTAAGGAACCGTATGATCACTAGACCATACATAATGAGAAGGAATTGTGTCGACAATTTGTTTAAAGTTGGTTGTAAATGCTTGTCCGATTTGTTCTTTATAGGGATTTTCGTAAATAACCGCAAAGTAAACAAAAAGATGCGATCCCCATAACCCGATTTGAAAATGTGGTAGTTTTTTATACCCCCTTTTGTTAGGAGCAAAGGCTACCCACGTATCATCAGGAGGATTTTTCGTACGGCGAGCATGTTTGGCAACATGGGCAAACATTTCTTCCCCTGTAAAGGAGCTTAGGATAGGAGCAAAATATTGTCCGAGTTGTTCTAATTTTGGACGCACATATGTAATAATCCCATCCATTCTGTCCTCTAATCCTGGTATTGAAAAGACATCAAAATCTTGTGAAGTAAAGCTTTGAAATGCCATTGACCGATACTCCTTTATTTTTTATTTTAGTCTATTTTAACAAAACGCTCTGTTAAACGATACTGTTGATATTTATACATATCGCTTGTGGCGGACGCTTTACGCGGGCAAGGTGCAAGCCGCTTCCCTCGCTCCGCTCAAGTAAGGGTCTTGCGGCTTCTTGTTCCCGCTGGAGTCGCCGCCGAGTGAATAACTTGCTAAAAATCAACAATGACATATAACATAGCCTAACAAAAAATAATGTTAGAACTTAGAATGTGGATAAGTAGGTTATAACACAATTTAGTTGCATCAACATGAATCCGTTCATACAATAAATACAAAGTTATTAGAAAATTCGGACATAAAAAAGGGGTGGGAACCGTGAAACAATTGGTCAATTCTTCGAGAAAAAAAGACTATATGAAACAACGTTTAGCGGTATTACGTCTGGAAATGGATTATGAATTAGCGGTGTTATATGAAGCCATGCAAGAACAAGATGTTGAAAAACAAGCGACAAGTAAGAAAAAATTAAATCATATTCGGGAAGAACTGATGAAGTTAAATGCCTTATAATCGCTAGTGGATGGGAGGGAAAGTAATAATTATAATGAAAAAAAATCATACCCTACTCGAGTGAACGAGCGTCCGAAATATCCATCGGAGGTTCGTTTTTTTGAGGTTCACTCCCTATAATAAGTTTAGCCTGAGGTAAATGAAAGTGCAAAAACTTGATTGCAAACAGGAATTATTTTAAGCTAATGAATACATATTATTGGATGCTAAATGGGGGATCACTCATGACAAATTGGACAGAAATTCATGAACACGTACAGCATTGGATTCGAGAAGCTGGGCAACGTATTAAACAGTCGTTTTCTACGACGTTACATGTGCAGTCTAAATCGAATCGAAACGATTTAGTAACGAACATCGATCGAGAAACGGAACAATATTTTATTCAGCGTATTCGTGATACATATCCCACGCATACCATATTAGGAGAAGAAGGATTTGGTGATGATGTCAATTCATTAGATGGCATCGTTTGGATTATTGATCCGATAGACGGAACGATGAATTTTGTTCACCAACAGCGTAATTTTGCCATTTCCATCGGAATTTATGAAGATGGGAAGGGAAAGCTTGGTTATATTTATGATGTCGTTCATGAAGAGTTATATTGGGCCCAATCTGGAAAAGGAGCGTTTTTGAATGATCAACCGCTACCACCTTTAGAGGAAGGACATGTGGAAGATGCCGTAATTGCCCTTAATGCCACATGGGTAAAACCTAACAAACGCATCGACCACCAACTTCTTATTCCGTTAGTCCAAGATGTGCGTGGCACGAGATCGTATGGTTCAGCGGCGATTGAAATGGCATATGTCGCTGCGGGAAGGCTAGATGCATATATCACGATGCGTTTGTCTCCATGGGACTTTGCGGCTGGGAAAATTATTGTAGAAGAACTTGGCGGGAAAATGACCAAGTTGAACGGAGAACCCCTTAATTTACTAGAGAAAAGCTCGGTTTTCGTCAGTAAACCTGGTTTGCACGAGAAAATTCTTACAAAATATTTGCATGCATTGAAGTAAAAAAAACCTATGGATTTATTTCCATAGGTTTTTGCAATTGTCTATAACTTTCCTTCTTCACGCATTTTTTTCTTTGTCTTAAAACCATGCCCCATGATTAAAATAAGGGACAAAAGACTAATCACTGCAATTAGAATGCTACGTTCTCCAATGGCAATACCGATTCCCATGATGGAACAAGCAGCAAGAATAGCGTAGAGAACAAAAATCCATTTAATATCTTTCATTACATCACACCCCTATTCCTTTCCATTGTACATAATCAAGTTCTTCTTTTCTACTGAATGTGATATAATAACTTGGTTGAAAATACTGATACGACACGATAGGCAGGAGTGACGAACTTGAAACTACGTGAAAATATACGAAATATCGCCATCATCGCCCACGTTGACCATGGAAAAACAACTTTAGTGGATCAATTATTAAAGCAATCGGGTACGTTTCGTTCAAATGAACATGTTGAAGAACGAGCGATGGATTCCAATGACTTAGAACGGGAACGAGGAATCACAATTTTAGCAAAAAATACTGCTATTCAATATAAAGATGTCAAAATAAATATTTTGGATACACCAGGACACGCCGATTTTGGCGGAGAAGTCGAGCGAATTATGAAAATGGTCGATGGAGTTCTTTTAGTTGTTGATGCGTACGAAGGGTGTATGCCACAAACCCGCTTCGTTTTAAAGAAAGCATTAGAACAAAATTTAACACCAATTGTCGTAGTGAACAAAATTGACCGTGAATTTGCCCGGCCAGAAGAAGTTGTCGATGAAGTGCTGGAATTGTTTATCGAACTTGATGCCAATGATGATCAATTAGAGTTTCCTGTCATTTATACATCAGCCATTAACGGGACGGCTAGTACAGACCCTCATCGTCAAGATGACAACATGGAAGCGTTATTCGAGGCGATTGTCCAACATATCCCGGCACCAGTCGATAATAAAGAAGAACCCCTCCAATTCCAAGTCGCCTTGTTAGACTATAATGATTATGTAGGAAGAATTGGGATTGGCCGTATCTTCCGAGGAACAATGAAAGTTGGTCAACAAGTTGCTTTGATGAAACTCGACGGAAGTGTAAAGCAATTCCGAGTGACGAAAATGTTTGGCTTTTTCGGTTTAAAGCGTCAAGAAATTCTAGAAGCTTACTCCGGTGATTTAGTCGCTGTTTCAGGAATGGAAGATATTAATGTAGGTGAAACCGTTTGTCCTATTGACCATCAAGAAGCATTACCGGTTCTTCGAATTGATGAACCAACTTTACAAATGACGTTCCTCGTGAATAATAGCCCATTTGCTGGAAGAGAAGGAAAATATGTAACCGCTCGAAAAATCGAGGAGCGCCTTCAAGCACAGTTGCAAACGGATGTCAGCTTACGAGTTGAACCAACTGATTCTCCGGATGCTTGGATCGTTTCGGGACGTGGAGAGCTCCATTTATCCATATTAATCGAAAATATGCGCCGAGAAGGTTATGAGCTTCAAGTTTCCAAACCGGAAGTAATTGTGAAGGAAATTGACGGGGTGCGCTGTGAGCCAGTAGAGCGGGTACAAATTGATATTCCTGAGGAGTATACGGGTGCAGTCATTGAATCATTAGGTTCCCGTAAAGGGGAAATGTTAGATATGATTAACAACGGAAATGGACAAGTCCGTCTTATTTTTATGGTTCCAGCAAGAGGCTTAATTGGATATACTACGGAATTTATGACGTTGACGAGAGGATATGGGATTATCAACCACTCGTTCGACAGTTATCAACCGATGCAACCGGGTAAAGTTGGTGGACGTCGTCAAGGGGTACTCGTCTCATTAGAAACTGGAAAAGCAACACAATATGGAATCATGCAAGTAGAAGATCGCGGGACCATTTTTGTTGAACCCGGAACGGAAATTTACGAGGGAATGATTGTTGGGGAGCACACAAGGGAAAATGACCTTACAGTGAATATTACGAAGGTGAAGCATGCAACCAATATTCGCTCGGCTACGAAAGAACAAACAACAACGATGAAAAAACCGAAAATCATGACTCTTGAGGAAGCTTTAGAATATTTAAACGATGATGAGTATTGTGAAGTAACGCCAAAGTCTATTCGACTAAGGAAGAAAATTTTAGATAAAAATGAACGTGAAAAAGTAGCGAAAAAGAAAAAGTATGCAGAAATGAATCGATAAGGAGGGGTTAGCTTGAACGTATCCGAACGATTGTCTTTTTTTGCATCCCTTTTTCGTGTTGATGAACAACCGGAAACGGGGATGTGGCTATTATATTTAACCATTGTGGCCCTTTGTATCGTTGTGTATAAGCTAGGATTTGCGAAAAAGCTCCCAATATTAAAATCAGCGATTATTTATTTGTTTTTAATCATGGGGTGTACCATCTTAACTTTTTTAGCGGTATTCTTACCGGTTGCGGAAGGGTTAGTCGTCGCTGCGCTCATCTTAATCATCTATAAAATTCGACTGCGAAATGAGAAAAAACAGGAAAACGCTTCATAATAAAAAACCGCTTAGCATCAACTAAGCGGTTTTTTTGCCTATCAACTTATAATGATTAATCGATCGATTAAAATTCATCGTCACGACTGGTCGAGCGATAAAACCGGAACTTACCGGTAGCTAGTCTTGCTTTTGTTCGCTCGGTAATGCGATCATGACATGATTGACACATATACGTATGTATCGGTCGGTTCCGTAATTTTTTCGCCAATAATGAATCGCTATCAATGGTTTCAATTTTATCGCAAAGGACACACTTTACACGCATCGTAAACACCTCAATTCCTTTTCCCTTTCTATAAGTATATCACGGGATGATGATGAACGATGTCCATAACATGTGAAAAAACTTGGTTTGTCATGTCTATTACCACTATCTTTATAGTATAATAAAAGTAGATGGGAGGGATTGATGATGGCTAATTTGGTTGAACCAAAACTCATTCCACCTTTATTTGAAGAACTGCAACATGAGAAATATGTTACTCTTTCAACGATCGATTATGAAACAGGTGCGCCGAATGTGAGTGCTATTTCCTGGGTATATGCATTAGATGAAGAAACGATTCGTCTTGCTGTGGACAACCGTTCTCGAATTGTCAAAAACATACAAAATAATCCTCATGTTGTCGTGACGTTAATTGCCAATGAGTCTACGTATGCCATCGCTGGTAAAGCTAAAGTAAAAGTTGAAAAGCTTGAAGGAGTTCCTCTTAAACTAGCCCTTATTGAAATTCGCATTCAAGAAGTGCGTGACGTGATGTTTTATGGCTCGAAAATTACAAGCGAGCCTCAGTATGCAAAAACATATGATAAAAAAGCAGCGGAACGTTTAGATACACAAGTAATGAACGCCATGAAACATGCTTAGTATGGTCCTAAGCTTGTTCATGGCGTTTTTTTAAACCTTTCAAAATTGTATTAGTGATAACTGAATATTATTGACTGTTGGATTGGTTTTGCTGATTGTTTTCTAACGATTGTTTTTCCTTTTCGTTCAATCCTTTTTTCTCATTATCATTCGCATCTTCCGCTTCTGGAACAACGATGTGACGAGGAATTTCAGGCATGAGACGCCCTGCAATATCAGCCAATTCATTCATAATTCCTTGAATTGGTTTTCCTTGTTGAATATCAACGCCAATTTCTTGTAAGCGGGCGTACAAGTCGGGGTCAGCAATGACTACTGCTTCCGCCCCATATGGATCGCTTTTTAAACTCTCGGCTACTGAGTATTTAATGGAACCTACTTCTGATCGTTCGATATTTGAATCAACATCTATACCTACTAGAGCATACGGGCCAAGAACGACGGCAGTCGCATCGTTGACGTGGGGAACACTCGTTGCTAATTCCACTAACCGTCTAGAAATTTCTTGCCCTGTTTTGCGATCAACGTTTTCAATATGGGAATCTTTAACCGTGATGAGCTGTTCTTTATTTTGAACCTCGTTATCATTGGAACGCACACAACCATTTATGAACATAAGACTACTAAGGAAGAAAACAATGATGTTTCGCATACAAGGATACCTCCAGCATGTTTGACAAGTTTACTTATATTGTGTTCATGAAGTATGCGAAGTATCCATTTTTCTTCAATTTCATCAAAGAACATGTGAACATGCGTATACGTGTAACATAAAATAATTATTAATACATGAAGAGCAGGAGGCATCGGTTTGAGTAAAATTTACGTGTTAGATACAAATGTCTTGTTACAAGATCCGTATGCGATTTTTTCCTTTGAAGACAACGAAATTGTCATTCCAGCTGTCGTTCTTGAAGAAGTGGATTCGAAAAAACGGTACATGGATGAAATAGGGAGAAATGCAAGACAAGTATCCAAATTAATTGATGGTTTGCGTCAAAATGGCAAGCTGCATGAAAAAATTCCTCTTCATAACGGAGGGACGTTACGAATTGAATTAAATCATCGTTCATTCCACCAACTGCAAAAAATCTTTGTCGAAAAAACAAATGATAACCGTATTTTAGCTGTGGCCAAAAATTTATCAATAGAAGAGGAAGCAAAAGAAAACGGCCGTCCAGTCATTCTTGTGAGTAAAGATGCTCTCGTCCGTGTGAAAGCAGATGCGATTGGATTAATCGCTGAAGACTTTTTAAATGACCGGGTAGTGGAAGTCGATCACATTTATACCGGTTTTTTAGAAATATATACTACGATTGAGGTCATCAATGTATTTTATGAAAATGGAGAAATTGATTCCTCCTACCTTACGAATCAACCGTTTTATCCCCATCAATTTATTATTATGAAAGATTCTTTAGGAAGTTCTGCTTCAGCCATCGGTATGGTCGACAGAACCGGAAAACGAGTTCGAAAAATTATACATGATCCAGATCATGTTTGGGGGATTAAACCAAGAAATGTCCAACAAATGATGGCCTTAGAATTGTTATTACGTGATGACATCCCACTTGTTACAATGATTGGGAAAGCCGGAACAGGAAAAACATTACTTGCGTTGGCAGCTGGATTGATGCAAACGGAGGATTTAAATACGTATAAAAAACTACTAGTTGCCCGACCGATTGTCCCTGTCGGAAAAGATATTGGTTACTTGCCAGGAGAAAAACAAGAAAAGCTTCGCCCTTGGATGCAACCGATTTATGATAATCTAGAGTATTTATTTAATACGAAAAAACCTGGGGAATTAGATGCCATTTTAGCCGGTATGGGCTCCATTGAAGTTGAAGCGTTAACATATATTCGAGGAAGGAGCATTCCCGACCAATTTATCATTATTGACGAGGCACAAAATTTAACGAAACATGAAGTCAAAACGATTCTTACCCGAGTTGGAGAAAGAAGTAAAATCGTATTGATGGGCGATCCAGCTCAAATCGATCACCCATACTTAGATGAATACAATAATGGTTTAACGTACGTCGTTGAAAAATTTAAAGACCAAACCGTTGCTGGACATGTAAAGTTACTGAAAGGGGAACGCTCCGGCCTCGCTCAACTTGCGGCGGATTTATTATAAGTAAAAAACGATAGCTAGATTTTATGCTAGCTATCGTTTTTTATTGAATATTATGTGTAACTCGAAAGTTCGGAAAAAAAGAAGTCACTGAAAAATTTTTCGTTTATAATGTTAATGATATTGAAGTTAAGTTTTAGAAAGGTGGAAGAGCAATGTCTTGGCGTTCTTTAACACTGCTATTTACCATGATTGTAGTAATAATTGTACAACCACAACGTATCGTAGCAATAGACAAAACCATATCTAACACAAGACATGTAACTGTAGCAGTTGCCCCAGCTTTACCACCTTTTCAGTTCAAAGAAAATGAGTCTCTTAAAGGATTTAGTATAGATATTTTTGAAACAATTGCAAATGAATTAGGTCTTACTTATGAATATATTTTTTTACCTCATCATCAAGCAATTGAAGCTTTAAAAAATGAACAAGTTGATGTGATTTTAACTGTTCCATATAATGATGTTCTTTCTAAAGATATTTTGTTTTCAGATCATTATTTTACATCCAGTAGTTCGCTTTATGTTGCGTATGGAAATAGTGAAATTCAATCAGTTGAAGACTTGTCAGAGCGAACAGTATCATTAGTTCAAGGTTCTATTGAATATGATTTTCTACAAAATATACGTCGAATAAAGTTCCAGGTAGCCTCTAATCAAAAAAATGCCTTACGTCTCCTAACTGTGAACCGTTCGGATGCATTTATTGGTGAACCACACACGGCTAATTATTTTATAAATCAATGGGGATTAGAGGATAAATATAAAGTAGTTCAAGCGAATGTTGTACCTGTTTACTATAGTTTCGTTTTAAGGCAAGATGAAGCCTTTTTATTGCATCAAATTAATGAGGAACTTTCAAAATTGCGGAAAAATGGAGTGTATCAGCACATAATGGAAAAATGGTTCGAACCTTATCAATGGAGGAGAAAAGTTGAGCATACAATCCATTTCTTAACGTGGTCCTTAGTTATTGTCTTAGTAGTAATTGTATTCATTAGTGTGTGGAACAGAAAATTACAAAAAGAAGTTCAAAAACAAACAAATGCCCTACAGCAACAAGTGTTAGAAACAAAAAATAATATTCAGTTCAAACAACAAATTTTAGACAGTAGTCCAAGGGGAATATTAACGTTCGATCGGTCGGGAGCGCTTACATCTATTAATCAAAAAGCGAGCTTAATTATAGGAAAGGCTAATCTTGATATGGAAAGGAGCATTTATACAGAAATTCCATTAATTAACAAATTGTTAAATACTACTCTATTTAATCAAGTGATCCGGCACGGAGAAAAAATTTTAGGAAAAGAATTTAATTGGGAGTTGTCAGAGAACAAAATTATGTCCATTAGGTATTACATCTATCCGCTATACAACTATAAACGTGAAATAATTGGCTTAATTTTGTCTTTTGAAGATATTTCTTTGGAAAAATATTTACGGGAACAATTTTTTGAACAGGAAAAAAGTCGAGCGTTAAATCAGCTAGTCGCTGGGATTGCTCACGAAATACGAAATCCATTAACTTCTATTCAAACGTTAGTTCATCTAATCCCATACAAAATGTCTAATGAAGAATTCAAAAAAGAATTGGTCAATATCGTACCAAAAGAGATTGAGCGCATCAATCAATTAGTGGAAGGTTTAATAAATTATGTGAAACCGAAAAAGAGTAAATCATTAATAGAAATTCGAGTTCATGACTTGATTCATTCTATAACTATATTGTTTAAAAGGGTGTTGGAACAAAAAGGAATCGACTTTCATTATCACCATCTCCCCCCTGTGACGATTACATGTGATGAGAATCAATTAAAACAAGCTCTGATGAATTTCATCTTGAATTCAATTGATGCCATCGAAGAACGAAAGAAGATAGAAGTTGGTCACTACCAGCCAAAAATTGAAATTTTTGGAGAAACGACATTAGAGACCTGTATTATTAACATTAAAGACAATGGGATGGGAATTAAAAAGGAAAACCTCGATAAAGTGTACGAGCCATTTTTTACGACCAAAGCCACAGGTACCGGTTTAGGAATGTCAATTTCAAAACAATATATCCAAGAACAAAATGGGACAGTCCAAGTGAAAAGTAAGTATGGGGAAGGGACACAAATAACAATTGCATTCCCATTAACGGAAAGGGGATATTATGGAAAAGATAGTGATAATTGATGATGAATATTCCATTTGTACTTCTTTACAATTTGCATTAGAAGATCAATATGATGTAAAGGCATTTACCGAACCACTTGAGGCACTCCAAGAAATAAATTCTGAGCCCTATGATCTTTGCTTATTGGACTTAAAACTCGGTCAAATTAATGGTTTAGAAGTTTTAAAGCAAATAAAAAAGATTCAACCCAATTTAATCGTCATTATTATGACGGCTTATGGAACGATAGAAACATCTGTAGAAGCAATAAAACTAGGAGCTTATACATATTTAACGAAGCCACTTCATATGGAATCATTATTCGTCACCATTGGTCAAGCTTTACAATTTAAAAAATTACAACAACAAGTAGATGAATTGACTGAAGAACTGTCTCAAAAATATGGGATAGATTCTATCATTGGTCATTCTCCGTCCATGGAACGGGTATTTCATTTAGTTAAAAAAGTCAAAGATATCGATACAAATGTGCTGATATCAGGTGAAAGTGGAACGGGGAAAGAGTTAGTAGCCCGGGCTATTCATTTTTCGGGGGCTAGAAAAAAGGGACCATTTGAAGCGATCAATTGTGCTGCCATTCCTGAACACTTGCTAGAAAGTGAACTTTTTGGTTTTGAGAAGGGAGCTTTTACTGGTGCTGTTCAAAAAAAGGAAGGGAAGTTTTTAGTTGCCCAAAATGGTACAGTGTTCTTAGATGAAATAGGTGACATGCCATTATCTTTACAGGCAAAATTATTACGTGTACTTCAGCAAAAAGAAATAACACCATTAGGTTCCAACAAAAAATACCCGCTCAACGTTAGAATAATTGCTGCTACAAATCAAAATTTAAAACAGGCTGTAGAAGAAGGAAGATTTCGTGAAGATTTGTATTTTCGATTAAATATCATTGAAATTTCACTCCCACCTTTAAGAGAACGAAAAAACGATTTACCTCTACTTGTTCAACATTTTATTCAACAATTTAATCAAAAATACGATAAGCAAGTTGAAGGGATTACATCCGAAGCTTTTGAAAGGTTAATGAGGTACTCGTATCCTGGAAATGTTCGAGAGTTATCCAATATTCTTGAGGCAGCAGTTATCATGTGTGATAAAAACCGTATTCAAGTACATGATTTACCGCATCAATTTCAAGAAGTTTCTATGCAATCTATGTGGCCAGAAGGCAAACAATTATCAATCTTTGACCAGTTAGTAGGATATAAAATAGAGGAAGTAGAGAAAGAGTTAATATTGGCTACATTAAAAGCAAACAATGGCCATCGACGAAAAACGG
Organism: Bacillus sp. (in: firmicutes); assembly: GCA_017656295.1. Taxonomy (NCBI): domain Bacteria; kingdom Bacillati; phylum Bacillota; class Bacilli; order Caryophanales; family Bacillaceae; genus Bacillus; species Bacillus sp. (in: firmicutes). The sequence continues at coordinate 29,986 of JACDOC010000002.1, forward strand.
CTGAAATGTTAGGAATCTCTGAAAGAGGTTTACGAAATAAATTAAACCAATACAGTGAAGTACGAATCTAAAACCGGAAAAAAAGTTCTTCACCGGAACTTTTTTCCGGTTTTCTATTCAACTTTCTGGTACAAATTATTGAATCCGCTTACAATGTTTGTTGGCACAATTTTTGCATAATTAATATATGAGACAAGAAACGAAGGGGGAACAAAAAATGAAGAAATGGAAATTATGGATGATGTTATTAATTTCATCCCTTATTGTCGGAGCATGTTCTAGTAATTCATCCAGTACTGATTCTTCAGGTTCTGAAGATCTATTTGTGACAATAGCCACTGGGGGAACATCGGGAGTTTATTATCCTATTGGTGGTGCAATGGCTTCAGTTTTTGAAGAGGCGTTAGGCATTGATACATCTGTTCAATCAACAGGCGCTTCGATTGAAAATATTAACTTAATTACAAACGATTTAGCAGAATTAGCTATCACAATGTCAGATGCGGTCCAACAAGCGTATGAAGGATCAGGTGCATTTGAAGGAGAAACACCAAATGAAAATTTACGAGGATTAATTTCCTTATATCCAAACTATGTCCAAATTGTAACGACTAAAGATTCTGGAATTGAAACGGTCTATGATTTAAAAGGAAAAAGAGTAGGAGTAGGAGCACCAAACTCTGGTGTTGAATTAAATGCACGTATTATTTTAGATGCGTACGGATTAACTTACGATGACATGGAAGTGGATTATTTATCTTATAAAGAATCGATTGATCAAATGAAAAATGGTATGATTGATGCTGCTTTTGTGACGAGTGGAATTCCGAATTCCACAGTTATTGATTTAGCAACATCACACGATGTAGAAATTATTCCTATTGAAGGAAAAGAATTGGAAAAACTAACATCAGAATATTCGTTTTTCATTGAAGGTACGATTCCAAAAGGAACTTATGAAAATGAGGAAGACATTTCTACTGTTTCCATCATGAACATTTTGTTAGTCAATAAAAACTTATCTGAAGAGGTGGTATATGATTTAACGAAAGCTATCTTTGAACATATAGATGATATTCATGCATCACATAATTCTGCTAAGAATATTACGCTTGATACAGCTACTGACGGTATGGTGGTTCCACTACATCCTGGAGCAGAGAAATATTTAAAAGAAAAAGGAGTAATTGAATAAAGGCAAGGAGCCGATTGTACTTGAAACAATGGGGATTATTCTTATTGATGATCATCATAGGGGGGATGGTTGCTTGCCAAAGGGAGCCATCATCCCCGTATTTATTAATCATTGAAGATGTGGACACAGGTAATAAATATATAGAGCAACCAGTAAAGATTGGAGATCGATTGAAGCTATCATGGATACATTCAGTTGAGCATACTCCCTGGGAGGAAATTATTGAGGTACAGCAAGACGAGCAATTACATTTAATTGAAACAAGGTTCCAATCATTCGGGGCAGGAGTACCTCACGAAAGTGAAGGAAAATTAGTTTATTCAGATGATTTTATTATCATGACCAATCTTGATCGACCTTACAAAAAGTATTCATGGATACATTCTCATTACGTGCAACACGAATTGACGTTAAATAATAAGAAATTTGTTGATACAAAGTTAATTCCTCATCATCGTCGGATTATTATGTATCTTGAAAAGAGGTGAATGAATTTGAACGATCAACAACTACTAGAAAAGTTCGATGCCGAATCAAGATATCGTTCCTTTCAAAACCCCTATGTTAAAAACGTAATAGCGACTCTTGCTATTTTATTATCTTTGTACCATCTTTATACCTCCTATTTTGGAACACCTCCTACATTGCAACATCGTTCCATTCACGTAGGAGCTATTCTGGCCTTAACATTTCTCTACTACCCTGCATTTCGTCAATCATCCAAACAAAAGTTATCGGTTATTGATGTTTGCTTAGCCCTTTGTGCGATTTCTACCACTGTTTATTTAGTAGTCGAATACTCTAATATTATCCAACGTGGTGGAATAGCTAGCACATGGGACTACATTTTTGGTGGAATGTTAATCATCTTAGTTTTAGAAGCGGCAAGACGTTTAAGTGGCTTGGCACTTCCTTTATTAAGTATTTTATTTTTGTTATATGCTCTTTTTGGCCGATCATTTTCAGGTATTTTTCGTCATCGCGGATATGATCTTGAACAAGTGTCTGCGTATTTGTATACCACCACCGAAGGGATTTTTAGTACAGCAATAGGTGTTTCAGCAACTTATATTTTTCTTTTTATTTTATTTGGAGCGTTTCTGCAAAAATCTGGTATGGGGCAATTTTTTAATGACTTAGCTTTGGCGATTGCCGGACATACTAAAGGAGGACCTGCAAAAGTTGCCGTCATTGCAAGTGGATTTTTGGGGAGTATTAATGGAGCTGCAGTAGCTAACGTTGTTACTACTGGTGCCTTTACGATTCCATTAATGAAAAAAATAGGGTATAAAAAGGATTTTGCAGGAGCTGTTGAAGCTAGTGCGTCAGTTGGTGGACAAATTTTACCTCCAATAATGGGAGCATCAGCATTTATTATGGCGGAAGTATTGGGCATTCCTTATTCAACGATTGCATTAACTGCAATTTTGCCAGCATTGTTATTTTATTTAGGAATATTAATTCAGATTCATTTTCGTGCGTCAAAAAATGGTTTAGAAGGTCTTGAAAGAGATCAACTACCTAAAGTAAGCGATGTCCTAAAAGAACGGGGGCATTTGTTAATTCCATTAATTTTCTTATTTTATATGTTGTTTTTTAGTGGAACAACCATTATTTTTTCAGCTTTTTGGACAATTATTGTCACTATCCTTGTAAGTTTGGTAAGAAAAACCACACGTATGTCTTGGCGGGATGTATTAGAGGCTTTAGAAGTTGGCGCACGAACATCGCTTGGTGTGGCCGTGGCTTGTGCAGCAGTTGGAATTATTGTAGGTGTGGCCACATTAACCGGGTTCGGTTTAAAATTAGCGAGTGGTATCGTTGCATTAGGTGGGGACAATTTATTCCTTACTCTTATCTTTACGATGATTGCTTGTATTATTTTAGGCATGGGATTACCAAGTATTCCAACTTATATCATTACGGCAACCATGGCTGCTCCAGCGCTCATCCAACAGGGGATTGAACCACTTGTAGCTCATTTATTTGTCTTTTATTTTGGTATTTTCGCAAATATTACTCCTCCTGTAGCATTAGCATCGTTTGCTGCTGCAGGTATTTCTGGTGGAAATCCAATGAGAACTGGATTTGTGTCAATGAAATTAGCGATTGCAGGTTTTATTATTCCGTTTTTGTTTGTATACAATAATGAATTATTATTAATTGATATTACTCTGCTAGGTGCATTACTTGTAATTATTACAGCTATTATGGGTGTCGTCATGCTCGGAATAGCAGCGGAAGGATTCCTATTTACTAGACTAAACTTAGTAGAACGATTGCTTTTATCCTCAGGTTCATTCCTGTTTCTTACACCAAATGTAGTACAAGATTTAATTGGGATTGTTCTATTTGCGTTCATAGTTTTTCGTCAATTTTCATTACAAAAACGAATGAGGTCCCAGGCAAAGGGATCGGCAATTTAATATGAAAAGCCTATTCCCTGATAAAACCAGGGAACAGGCTTTTTTGTTTTTATTCAACACGGAAACCTCTTACATGTTTAATTGGATTATCCTTATTGGACCCATCTCCAAAATACACATGAACGGGACCATCTTCTTTTAACGGTTTGCCGTCTTTAGAGAAGCCTAAAATTAACTCATACCCTTGTGAAAGTGTGAGGGAAACTTCTTTTTCGGCTGTTTCAATAATCAATGTTGTTGCTTCTTCAAATGGTTCTGCGTTTTCTAAAAAAGAGCGGAACGGTATTCCAAACGTTCCCGTGAGAACTTTTTCTTTTTCGAATTTACGTTCAGTTTTTAATGTAGGGGGAAATACGGCTCCTTCGCGAATCTCTCTTTCCCAGTGTTTGGAAGTTACTTGTATATACTCTTCTTCTTCATTTTTTTCTTGTGGTTCTGTTAAAAAATATGTATTTAAGTCTAACCGGCGGTCATCAAAAATCCATACTCCAGGATCTAAAGTGATTTTGAATTTCACTTTCCCTTTAATTGGTAAAATAGTGTCCATCGTGTTTACCCCCTCACGAAAAAATGGTTTTTTATAGGAATGTTGGTTGAAAATAAGCATGACTCATTCATTAGTATATCTTTCTTGAAAAAGTTTGTCACACGAAACAAGAAACATCAGGAGGTTAAAAACGAATGGAATGCATTAGCAATCAAGAGTTAGAACAGCTCATTGATGAAGTTCGTCCGTATAGTCAATATGGCAAATTAGTGGATTATATTCCAGCGTTAAAAGAAGAAAATAGTGAGGACCTATCCGTATCGATTTTTCATGTGAACGGAACGTTTTTTTATGCTGGAGACTATTTAAAAAAATTTACATTGCAGAGTATATCCAAGGTGATTACGCTAGCACTTGTCCTAATACAAAACGGAGAAGAGGCTGTGTTTGAACGAGTTGGAATGGAGCCAACAGGAGATCCTTTTAACTCAATTGCAAAGTTGGAAACATTAAAGCCAGCTAAGCCATTAAATCCGATGATAAATGCGGGAGCACTAGCGGTAACGAATATGATTCAAGGAAAAGATGTAGACGAAAAATGGGACCGCCTACTTTCCTTTGTGCGCGAGTTAGTCAATGATGACCAAGTGTCGTATAACGAAAGGGTCGCTAAATCAGAATATGATACGGCTAATTTAAACCGTGCTTTATGTTACTTTATGAAACAACATGAGGTAATTGAAGGAAATATTGAAGACCTTCTTTTTTTGTACACGAAACAATGTGCTATTGAAATGAACTGTTCAGATTTAGCACGAATCGGAGCGGTTTTTGCCGCAAATGGTGTTGACCCTGTTACTGGACGAGTACTTATTCCCTCCAATATCGCAAGAATTTGTAAAACGTTTATGGTGACATGTGGAATGTACAATGCCTCAGGAGAATTTGCGATAAAGGTAGGTATTCCGGCAAAAAGTGGAGTATCAGGTGGAATTATGGGAGCAGTCCCTCATAAATGTGGTATCGGTATTTTCGGTCCTGCTCTTGATGAGAAAGGTAATAGTGTTGCCGGAGTAAAACTTCTTGAAACAATGAGTCAAATATATGGTTGGAGTATTTTTTAACCATCGATGACAAAAAGCCCCTCTATGTATGGAGGGGTAATTTTTATGGTGATGAGTTGACCTTATTTCTCTTCTCAAAATCTAAAAGTATCTAACCATTTTTTAAAGTGAAAAACTTTTCAAGTTCGTTTATAATAGATTTATAAAGGAATACACAATTTACGAACTTTCATTATTCTTGCCAATTCACTATTCTAACGGTAGAATTTATAGATAGGATTGGAATTTTGGACGGAAATGGGGGGGTTACTGTGGCGTCTGAAATTAAAGTGGATCATCGTGAGAAAGCTTATGCCTTACTAAAAGCAGACGCGGAAAAAATTTTACAATTAATTAAAGTTCAAATGGACAATTTAACGATGCCCCAATGTCCTCTATATGAGGAAGTGTTGGATACGCAAATGTTCGGCTTGTCCCGTGAAATAGATTTTGCCATTCGCTTAGGATTAGTAGATGAGCGCGATGGGAAGGAGCTATTGGATTCTTTAGAAAAAGAACTATCTGCCCTTCACGAAGCTTGGACAAGAAAATAATCAATATAAACTCAAACAGTTCGGACCGAATGTTTGAGTTTTTTTGTATCAAATCCACTTTTTTAGAGGCAATGTATTAGTTGGATTTTAATATAAGGAATGATTGATATGTTCAAACGAATTATAAAATCGTATGACTATTCACTGATCATTGTATATTTTCTGTTGTGCTTATTCGGGCTCATTATGATCTATAGTGCCAGTATGGTAACCGCTATTCAAATTTACGGAAAAGAGAGCGACTTTTTCTACGACAAACAAAAACAGCATTTGATCGTTTCGTTCGTTACTTTTGCCATTATGGCATTTTTACCATATAAACTATGGGGATCGAAACAACTTTCAAAGATTTTAGTTTTCGGTTCATTTTTAGTACTAATATTGGTCCTTTTTTTCGGACACGTATCGAACAATGCACAAAGTTGGTTTACCTTTGGCTCAAGAAGTATTCAGCCAGCAGAATTTGTTAAATTAGTTGTTATTATTTATTTATCTTCTGTTTATGCACGTAAACAATCTTATATAAATGAGTTTAATGTTGGGGTTATACCTCCCATTGTGTTTCTTGTCGGTCTTTGCTTTTTTGTTGCCTTGCAGCCGGATTTAGGAACAGCAGCTATAATATTTGCGATCGGTTGTACGATTATCATTTGTTCAGGAATGAACATGAAAAACATTATGAGACTAGCTGTTCTTTCTCTAGTGTTTCTTCTTTTTTTCAGTCCTTTTATATATATGAAAAAGGACGACATTATTACAAAAGAGCGAATTGGTCGGATTAACGGTTTTCTTAAACCATTTGAATACGAGCAAGATGACGGTTATCATTTAGTTAATTCGTATTTAGCCATTGGATCCGGCGGTGTTAAAGGGCAAGGAATTGGACAAAGTATTCAAAAGTTAGGGTACCTCCCAGAACCTCATACAGACTTTATTATGGCTATAATTGCTGAAGAGCTCGGAGTATTTGGGGTATTGTTCGTTCTGTTCGGATTGGCTTATATTGTTTTAAAAGGTATTTATATTGCGGTAAGGTGTAAAGATCCGTTCGGGACATTGCTTGCTATCGGTATTTCGAGCATGATTGCCATTCAATCGTTTATTAATCTTGGAGGTGTTAGTGGTCTAATTCCGATTACAGGTGTCCCTTTACCATTTATTAGTTATGGAGGTTCCTCCTTGTTGCTCTTATCATTATCTATGGGGATACTTGTAAATATCTCGATGTTTGTTCGATATGAACAAAAATATAAAAAGAAATCGACAACTACAACAAAGGGGATAACAACTTTTTCGTAGTGTTTACGAATAGTTGTTCATCTATAAATCATTTATATGGAATTTCATAGGGGAGAGGTGCAATTGTGAGAAAAAAGATTAACAAAGTATTAGTGGCAAACAGAGGGGAAATTGCCATTCGGGTTTTTCGGGCGTGTACGGAATTAGGGATTCGTACCGTTGCGATTTATTCGAAGGAAGACTCAGGGGCTTATCACCGTTATAAAGCGGATGAAGCTTATTTAGTCGGCGAAGGAAAAAAGCCGATTGAAGCATATTTAGATATTGAAGGAATTATTGAGATTGCCAAACGGGCTGGAGTAGATGCCATTCATCCTGGTTACGGTTTTCTTTCTGAAAACATCCAGTTTGCGAAACGATGCGAAGAGGAAGGGTTTATTTTCATCGGGCCAGAAACACGTCATTTAGACATGTTCGGCGACAAAGTAAAAGCTCGGTTTCAAGCAGAATTAGCAGGTATTCCAGTTATACCTGGAAGCGATGGTCCAGTAAAAGGACTAGATGAAGTGATTAAATTCGGTAAAGAACATGGCTTTCCAATCATAATTAAAGCGGCCCTTGGCGGTGGTGGACGCGGGATGCGGATTGTTCGTAGCTTAGATGAAGTACGCGCATCCTATGAACGAGCCAAATCTGAAGCAAAAGCCGCTTTCGGAAGTGAAGACGTCTATGTCGAAAAATTCATTGAAAAACCAAAGCATATAGAGGTACAAATTTTAGGAGACCAATATGGAAACATCGTTCATTTATTTGAACGCGACTGCTCTGTGCAGCGACGCCATCAAAAAGTCGTAGAAGTAGCACCATGCGTGTCCATATCCGAAGAGCTTCGTCACCGTATTTGTCAAGCGGCAGTTCAGTTAATGGAGAATGTCGGATATGTAAATGCGGGTACAGTGGAGTTTTTAGTTTCAGGTGACGATTTTTACTTTATTGAAGTCAATCCGCGAGTGCAAGTGGAACATACGATTACCGAGATGATTACGGGTATTGATATCGTTCAATCCCAAATTTTAATCGCTGCCGGTTATCAATTAAAAGATAAAGAAATCGGTATTGAATCACAACAATCGGTCACGATGCATGGATATGCCATCCAATCTCGTGTCACAACTGAAGATCCATTGAATAACTTTATGCCAGATACAGGAAAAATCATGGCGTATCGTTCAGGCGGCGGCTTCGGCGTGCGACTTGATGCCGGAAACGGATTTCAAGGTGCTGTCATTACACCGTATTATGATTCTTTGCTTGTGAAATTGTCTACTTGGGCACTGACGTTTGAACAAGCTGCAGCGAAAATGGTTCGTAACTTGCAAGAATTTCGTATTCGCGGAATCAAGACAAACATTCCGTTTTTGGAAAATGTCGTGAAACACGAAAAATTTATTTCTGGTCAATATGATACTTCGTTTATCGATACGACACCGGAATTGTTTATTTTCCCGAAGCGGAAAGACCGGGGAACCAAAATGCTTACGTACATTGGTACGGTTACAGTCAATGGTTTTCCGGGAATTGAGAAAAAGAAAAAACCGGTGTTTCCTAAAGCGCGTATTCCTAAGGTCAATGTAACAACTTCACCACGTGAAGGTACGAAGCAAATTTTAGAACGTGAAGGTGCGGAAGGCCTCGTCCGTTGGGTTAAAGACCAACAAAGAGTGTTATTAACCGATACAACATTCCGAGATGCACATCAATCATTGTTAGCTACGCGTGTAAGAACGTATGACTTGAAGCAAATTGCTCGACCAACATCTACGCTGCTTCCAAACCTATTCTCATTAGAAATGTGGGGAGGAGCGACCTTTGATGTGGCCTATCGCTTCTTAAAAGAAGACCCATGGGAGCGCCTATTAACGTTACGCGAACGAATCCCGAATATATTATTCCAAATGTTATTACGGGCATCGAATGCAGTTGGCTATAAAAACTATCCGGACAATGTGATTCGTGAATTTGTTGAAAAATCAGCCTATGCCGGTATCGATGTGTTCCGTATTTTTGATAGTTTAAACTGGGTGAAAGGAATGGAAGTAGCAATTGATGCTGTTCGCAAATCTGGTAAAATTGCGGAAGCATCGATTTGTTACACCGGAGATATTGACGATCCAACGCGGACGAAATATAACATTAACTATTACAAACAAATGGCGAAAGAGTTAGAACAGCAAGGGGCCCATATTCTAGGCATTAAAGATATGGCTGGTCTGTTAAAACCACAAGCTGCCTATCGATTAATTTCGGAATTAAAAGATACAGTTGATATTCCAATTCACCTACACACTCATGATACAAGTGGAAATGGAATTTTTACGTATGCAAAAGCTATTGAAGCAGGAGTAGATATTGTAGACGTTGCCGTGAGCTCAATGGCCGGACTCACTTCTCAACCAAGTGCGAATACGTTATTCTATGCTCTTCAAGGCACGGAACGTCAACCAGATGTTGATATTCAATCATATGAGCTGCTTTCGCGGTATTGGGAAGATGTTCGAAAATACTATCAAGATTTTGAAAGCGGGATTCTTTCGCCACACACAGAAGTGTATCAACATGAAATGCCTGGTGGGCAATATAGTAACCTTCAACAGCAAGCAAAAGCGGTCGGCCTAGGTGACCGATGGGATGAAGTAAAAGATATGTATCGTCGCGTCAACCAATTGTTTGGAGATATTGTAAAAGTCACTCCTTCTTCAAAAGTGGTTGGAGATATGGCTTTATTTATGGTCCAAAATAATTTAACGGAGCAAGATATAATGGAACGCGGAGATAAACTAGATTTCCCAGATTCTGTCGTTCAATTGTTTGAAGGGTATTTAGGTCAGCCGTATGGGGGATTCCCTGAAGAGCTGCAAAAGGTAATTTTAAAGGGGCGCGAACCAATCAATGTTCGTCCTGGTGAATTGCTAGAAGATGTTGATTTTGATGAAGTGAAGAAAGAGTTATTTGAAGAATTAGGGCGACAAGTCACTTCTTTCGATGCGATTGCATATGCCCTTTATCCAAAAGTATTTAGAGAATACCATGAAGCCGTTCAACAGTATGGTGATTTATCTGTTTTAGACACGCCTACGTTCCTATACGGAATGCGCTTAGGTGAAGAAATTGAAGTAGAAATTGAAACAGGAAAAACATTAATCGTCAAACTCGTCTCCATTGGACAAGCCCAAGCAGACGGGACACGAATTGTGTATTTTGAGCTAAATGGTCAGCCACGGGAAGTGATTATTCGTGATCAAAGCATCAAATCAGCGGTTGCGTCAAGAGTGAAAGCCGATCCGAAAAACGAAGCACACATTGGCGCTACAATGCCAGGTACGGTGATCAAAGTACTAGTAGAAAAAGGCGAAAAAGTGGAAAAAGGCGACCATTTAATGATTACTGAAGCGATGAAAATGGAGACGACTGTCCAAGCACCTTATTCTGGTGTGGTCAGAGATATTTTTGTACAAGCCGGTGACGCGATTCAACCAGGCGACTTGTTAATTGAATTAAAAAAATAAGAAAGAAATAGGCCTTGGAAACAACTCCAAGGCCTATTTCTTTTAATCCATACTTTGACGCTGATTGTAATTGCTCCGAACAACAAGCAATATAAAATAACACAATAAACCGAATAAGCATGTGATAAAGAACGCATGAAGTAATGCGATACCTAAATTTAACTGAGTGATGATGACAAGTGCACCAGCAATTACTTGACTTAAAGTTAATACAAAGGCGATAATCCATCCCCAATAAAGTACTTTTTGGTGCTGGTAATGTCGAATGGTCATCCAAGTTACATATGCAATCCAAATAAAAATAAGACCAGCGGCTACACGGTGTCCCATTTGAATCCATTCGTACATATTGGATGGTAAGGCAGGATCTGTATTAATACATAATGGCCAATCTCGGCAAACTAAGCTTGATTTTGTATGGCGAACAAGAGCTCCGGTATAAACGACAAAATAGCTGTAAATCGTAATGGCAATAATGTGGAACCGCATTCGTTTATCGATAACAATACGGTCGGCATCAAATTTTTGATCAACTTCAAAAATAAGCAAGGTTAATAAAAAGACAGCGGCAAACGAAATTAAAGAAATACCGAAATGAAGAGCTAATACAAAATCTGACTGTCCCCAAATTACTGCCGCTGCTCCAATTAATCCTTGAAGGACAAGAAAGAAAATCGAAAGTATCGCCAAAAATTTCGTTTCACGCTTGTGTCCAATCGCTTTATATGACCAAATAGCTAAAATAAGGACTAACAAGCCGACTCCACCCGAAACGACCCGGTGGGCAAGTTCAATAATCGTTTCTAATGTAATATTTTCAGGGATGATTTGGCCATGGCATAGCGGCCAAGAACGTCCGCAGCCCATACCAGAGCCTGTTTTGGTGACTAGTGCTCCTCCGAGAAGCACGAATATCATCCCAATCGTTGTTAGGACTGCAAACCATTTTAAATAACGTCGCAAATGCTTCACCTTCTTACGAACATTGTCGAAAAATCATATGCACTTAATCGATATTACTAAAGGAATACTAAAAAAACAATTCTAAAAAAGATTATTCTTGAAAAACTATTGAAACGGAAGGGAGAGTCTGTTAGAAATATTTATGGAATCTATTTGGCCTCTCTTCTACTAAAATAGATTCTATTGTACATACTAATTATGATATTTTGTAGTAAAAAAAACAACCGTTCGGCTAATAACGGTCACAAATTCGACATAAATACTTCAAAAACTCTTCACAAAAACGCGACGAGATATGTTTTAATATAAAAATGATGGGTTTATTTTTGTCCGAGATTTGAAAAACTGAAAATGGTTTCATTTAACCATTCATGTTGTACTAAAATTGTGATTAATATAGCCAGACTACAGTTTTTCCTATATAGTTATGTTATGCGGCTTGACCTTACGTATAGAGAGGGGGAGAGGCAATGTCCGACGTTCGTACGGTTACCGTTGATAAAGGAAACTTTCCTGAAACATCAGCGTGGCGAGATTTTTTAGCGTTAATCAAAATTGGTATTGTTAATTCAAATTTAATAACAACATTTACTGGATTATGGTTAGCGCTTTATTTCAATAATAAACATTTTCTTCAACATTTAGATATGATGGTTTTGTCATTGCTAGGGTCAACGCTAATTATCGCAGGCTCATGCAGTTTAAATAACTTTATTGATCGTGATATTGATCATGTGATGGAACGAACTAAAAAACGGCCGACCGTTACTGGAAAATATTCTGGTCCAAAAGTATTAACGATTGGTTTTTCATTCATCGTGATTGGATCGTTCCTATTATTTTTAACTTCTTTTACTGCTGGATTAATTGGTTTAATCGGGATTTTTAGCTATGTTGTATTATATACGATGTGGTCTAAACGCCAATATACGTTAAATACGGTTATTGGAAGTATTTCTGGGGCTGTACCACCGTTAATCGGTTGGGCTTCCATTGATCCTGATTTACATGTAGTGGCGTGGATTTTATTTTTATTAATGTTTATTTGGCAACCGCCACACTTTTTAGCACTAGCAATGAGACGAACAGAGGAATATCGTGCGGCAGGAATTCCGATGTTGCCTGTTGTTCACGGTTTTGATATAACGAAGCGACAAATGGTTGTTTGGGTAGCATGCTTGTTACCGTTACCTTTTTATTTGCATTCGTTAGGAATGCCTTTTGTCGTGTTAGCAACCATATTAAATATTGGATGGCTGATTTTAAGTATTGTTGGTTTTCGAGTGAAAGATGATATTAAGTGGGCAACACAAATGTTTGTCTACTCCATCAATTATTTAACTATTTTGTTTGTATTGATGGTTATTATGACCGTCATTTAATAAAGGGAGTTCTTTCTATAAAGAAATCCACATATAATCTTGTTTTCCAGTCCTTGTGTTGCAAAACAATAAACGAAAGAGGGGTTTGATTAAGCTATGAAACAATGGCTAACAAAATGGCGTCTTTACTCACTTTTCGCTATGTTGACGCTCATTTTGTCCGGCTGCGGTGAACCATTCGTTTCCGCATTAAGACCGGCCGGCGAAGTGGCTGAAGATCAATTTAATCTAATGTTAATAAGCACAGCGATTATGGTTTTAGTAATTGTAGTCGTTGTTGCCGTATATGTAATTGCACTTATTCGTTTCCGTCGTAAAAAAGGAGACGAGAACTACATCCCGAAACAAGTGGAAGGAAGTCATACTTTAGAAATTATTTGGACAGTTATTCCAATTATTTTACTTTTAATTTTAGCTGTTCCAACTGTTTCCTACACATTTAAATTTGCTGATGTATCTGAAATGGAAAAAGTAAATGAAGAAGGAAACCGTGAAGCGCTAGTTATTAATGTACGTGCTAGCCTTTACTGGTGGGAATTCGAATATCCTGATTTAGGAATCATTACTAGCCAAGATTTAGTCGTTCCAACCGATCAAAAAGTTTATTTCCAAATTAAAGCATCTGATGTTAAACACTCCTTCTGGATTCCTGCAGTCGGAGGAAAAATGGATACAAACACCGACAATATCAACAAATTCTGGTTAGAATTTGATGGTGAAAAAGCAAATGAGGCTGGAAACCTATTCTATGGGAAGTGTGCGGAACTTTGTGGTCCTTCGCACGCATTAATGGATTTCAAAGTAAAAGCTATTTCACAAGATGAATTCGCTCAATGGGTAGAGGATATGCAAAATGCAGAAGAGCCTCAACCAACAACTGAGTTAGCAAAGCAAGGACAGGAAATTTTCAACCAAAAATGTTTAAGCTGTCACGCAGTATCTCCACAAGATAATCGACCAGAGCAAGCACGTTTAGCACCAAACTTAGCAAACTTTGGTGAACGTTCACGTGTTGCTGGTATTTTGGATTATAATAAGGAAAACTTAATTGAGTGGTTAAAAGACCCTGAAACAATTAAGCCTGGTAACAAAATGACTGGAACTTACGGTCAGCTTACTGACGAAGAGCTTGAGGCTTTAGCAGAATATTTAATGGGCTTAAAAGTACAGGATTAATTCGGACTAGACAAGGGAGGGTTAAACGTGAGTACCTACGCACAAAAGAAGGGCTTCGCTGCCACTCTTTGGGACTACTTAACAACAGTAGACCATAAGAAGATTGCCATCCTTTACTTAGTTACTGGTGGTCTCTTTTTCATCCTTGGTGGTATCGAAGCACTTGTCATTCGTATTCAGTTAGCGGTACCTGAAAATGATTTTATCAGTGCAGGTCTTTATAACGAAGTATTAACGATGCACGGAACAACAATGATTTTCTTGGCAGCTATGCCATTGTTATTTGCGTTTATGAACGCTGTTGTACCACTTCAAATTGGTGCTCGTGACGTAGCGTTTCCATTCTTAAACTCACTTGGTTTCTGGTTGTTCTTCTTCGGAGGACTATTCTTAAACCTTTCATGGTTTTTAGGTGGAGCTCCTGATGCTGGTTGGACTTCTTATGCATCTTTATCTCTAGCTTCACCAGACCATGGAATAGACTTCTATGTATTAGGATTACAGATTTCTGGTGCAGGTACGTTAATTGCTGGTATTAACTTCTTAGTTACAATTATTAACATGCGAGCGCCAGGTATGACATACATGCGTATGCCATTGTTCACATGGACAACATTCGTTGCATCTGCACTTATTTTATTTGCGTTCCCGCCTTTAACAGTAGGTCTCTTTTTAATGATGTTTGACCGTTTATTTGGCGCAAACTTCTTTGATGTAGCAGCAGGTGGTAACACAATTATTTGGGAACACTTATTCTGGATTTTCGGACACCCAGAAGTATACATTCTTGTTTTACCGGCATTCGGTATTTTCTCTGATATTTTCTCAACTTTCTCTAGAAAACGTTTATTCGGTTATTCTTCGATGGTATTTGCAACCGTATTAATCGGTTTCTTAGGATTCATGGTGTGGGCTCACCACATGTTCACGACTGGTTTAGGACCAATTGCAAACGCAATCTTTGCGGTTGCAACAATGGCGATTGCTGTTCCTACTGGTGTTAAGATTTTCAACTGGTTATTAACGATGTGGGGCGGAAGTATTAAGTTTACAACTCCAATGTTGTATGCAGTGGGCTTTATTCCTTCTTTCGTTGCCGGTGGGGTGACAGGTGTTATGAACGCCGCAGCTGCTGCCGACTATCAATATCACGATAGTTATTTCGTAGTTGCGCACTTCCACTACGTTATCATTGGTGGGGTTGTTCTTGCGATATTAGCAGCAACACATTTCTATTGGCCAAAAATGTTTGGTACAATGTTAAACGAAACATTAGGTAAAATTACGTTCTGGTTATTCTTTATCGGGTTCCATTTAACCTTCTTTATCCAACACTTCCTTGGCTTAATGGGAATGCCACGTCGTGTTTGGACTTTCTTACCAGGTCAAGGTTTCGAAACAGGAAACTTAGTATCTTCCATCGGGGCTGGCTTCATGGCAGCTGGTGTCATTGTATTACTAGTCAACATTGTTATCACAAGTGTGAAAAATGAAAAAGTTGGTAACGACCCTTGGGGAGATGGTCGTACAATTGAGTGGGCGATTCCATCACCACCACCATTCTACAACTTTAAACAAACGCCTCTTGTACGTGGGTTAGATACATGGTGGATTGAGAAGTTGGAAGGTAAAAAAGAATTAACTCCAGCAGAACCGCTTGGAGATATTCATATGCCAAACTCTTCTATTTTACCATTTGTTATGTCTTTAGGTCTTTTCGTCGCTGCATTTGGCGCGATGTATCAAGTGGACGATAAGCCTTGGGCAATTCCAGTTTTAATTATTGGTATGTTAATCACACTTGGTGCCATGTTCTTACGTTCTGTTATTGACGATCATGGATACCATATTCATAAAGAGGACTTATTGAAAGATGGCGAAAAGGGGGTTAAGGCATAATGCACGTTGAAGAAAAATTTACGCCGAAAACATGGCCTGCATCTCCTGAAAAGGCAACCCTTGAAGGAAAAAATAAGTTTTTAGGTTTCTGGCTATTCCTTGGGGGCGAAACGGTGCTCTTCGGCTCCCTTTTCGCTACCTACTTAGCACTGAAAGATAAGGTACCTAGTACCGATCATGCGTTAGCAAAAGATTTATTCGAATTAGAACTAGTATTTATTGCAACAATGCTTCTTTTAACAAGCTCGTTAACAAGTGTATACGCGATGTATCACATGAAGAACTACAACTTCCAAAAGATGCAAGCATGGTTATTAATTACGGTTCTTTTAGGAGCAGGGTTCTTAGGACTTGAGATTTACGAGTTTAATCATTATGTTCATGAATTTGGTCATACTTTTACTAGTAGCGCATTTGGTTCAGCATTCTATACGTTAGTTGGCTTTCACGGTGGACACGTTGCCTTCGGATTGTTATGGATTATTACGCTCATGTTACGTAATGCGAAGCGTGGGTTAAACCTTTACAACGCACCGAAGTTTTATGTTGCCAGCCTTTATTGGCACTTCATCGACGTTGTATGGGTATTCATCTTTACAGTAGTATACTTAATGGGAATGGTGGGATAACCTATGGCAAATCAAACGAATACCGGTAACCCTAGAGTAGACTATGAGTTTCGTCGCAAAAAGAATGCTGAAGACATGAAATTTCAAGTCATTTCCTTTGTGCTAATGATTTTCTTAACCATCATTGCGTTTTTCGCAGTTGGTGGAGATTTCTCGCATTGGTTTGTCGTACCGTTCATTCTGTTATTAGCAGCAGTACAAGTTATTTTCCAATTGTACTATTTCATGCATATGAGCCATAAAGGACACGAACAACCTGCGTTGTTCCTTTATTCTGGCTTATTAGTAGCGCTTCTTACTGTGTTAGCGTTCGTAACCATTGTGTGGATTTAATTGGAAAAAGGAGCTGACCTCCAGATTGGAATCGTCAGCTCCTCTTTTATTTTTACGGGATTTACACATGAAATTGTCATGAACTTGTCAAGACCATTCATTGAATCCCTAAATTGTAAAAAGTATAATAATGATAGCATGAACTAAAGCGAGGTGAAGGACACGTGCCTTTGAAAATATTTGGGTTTGAAGCATTATGGAGCCCTTTCTTTTTCGTTGCGATTTTGTTTATGACGACCGTATATTTTTTAGTAACGGTCAAGTGGCGGCATGATTTCCAAAATAGTGAGCCATTGAAAAAGAAAGAAGGAGTATTCTTTGTCATTGCGATGATTCTTTTGTATGTTATAAAAGGATCACCCGTCGATTTAATGGGCCACATCTTATTCTCTGTTCATATGGTTCAAATGGCGGTATTATATTTATTGATTCCACCGTTATTAATCGTCGGAATTCCATCATGGCTATGGCAGTTTATCATTAAGCAACCAGTAGTAAAACAAATATTCCAATTTGGAACAAAGCCACTAATTGCTCTTATTTTATTTAACGGAATGTTTTCTTTTTATCATATGCCGATGATTTTTGATGTCATTAAAACCGATGAAACATTGCATGGAATCTATACGTTCGTCCTATTTATTTTTGCCATCTTTATGTGGTGGCCGCTTGTAAATAAATTACCAGGTGAAAACAGACTGCATGGGTTAAAAAAAGTCGGTTACATTTTTGCCGATGGCGTTCTATTAACCCCTGCATGTGCTTTAATTATTTTTGCAGAATCACCGATGTATGCCACATATTACGATGCCTCCGTTTGGCTACAAGCTCTAACATTATGTGTACCAATTGATACGTTAGCTGGATTAAATCTATCAGGGCCTGAACTATTTACAGATATGCCCCCAATTGAAGATCAACAACTTGGTGGGGTGCTCATGAAAATTATTCAAGAAATTGTGTACGGTGTCGTGTTAGCCCAAATTTTCTTTGAATGGTACCGAAAAGAACAAGTAGAAAGTGATTCAATTAATGAACAAGCATTATTAGCTCGAAATCCGCAAACTACAGAATAATATATAAAGCGGCAGGCCATTAAGCAGCTTGCCGCCTCTATATGCTTATTTATGATACATAGTAGAAAAGGAGAAAAAGAAATGACAGTGCCAATTTTACCAACGATTAGTACATCTTGTATTGTCATTAGTGCAGTTTTAGTGGCGATTGGTTGGTGGCAGATTAAACAGAAAAAAACGGAAGCTCATCAAAAAACAATGTTTGCTGCTGCTATTTTTGCACTTTTGTTCTTTCTTATCTATTTAAGCAGGACCATTTTTATTGGAAATACAGCGTTTGGTGGACCTGATGATGTGAAAATTTACTACACAGTCTTTCTCATTTTCCATATTGTTCTTGCTACAACAGGAGCCGTCTTTGGCCTGGTTACATTATTTTCGGCGTATAAAAAGGAATGGACTCGTCATCGAAAGTTAGGACCAATAACAAGCATTGTATGGTTTTTTACAGCTACGACTGGGCTTGTCGTTTATTTATTGTTATATGTGATTTATCAAGGTGGAGAAACAACTTCTGTTATTAAAGCGATTTTAGGATTTTAACGAAAAAAGACTAAGGGAAGCAAATATCCCTTAGTCTTTTTATATTTTGGTCTGTTAAATGATAGCGTTGATATTTATCATTTCGCTTATGGCGGACGCTTTCCGCGGGCAAGCCGCAAGCCGCTTCCCTCGCTACGCTCAAGTATGGGTTTTGCCTGGCTTCTTGTTCCCGCTGGAGTCCCGCCGTGTGAACAACTTGCTATAAATCAACAATGAAATATAACATATCCTATATTTTAAAGTCAGTTTTAATAATACCTGCTTCTTTGGCAGAATTAAATACAATTAAAACAAGTGGTCCTAAAATAAACCCTAACATACCGAGTAGTTTCAAACCAATATACATTGCTATTAATGTTGCTAACGGGGATAGTCCGATATGGCTACCCATCACTTTTGGTTCGACTGTTCGGCGAATAATTAACAAAATGGCGGCTAAGATGGCCAATTTTGTTCCTAGAGCAATATCACCTGTTACTAGATGAAACAATGCCCAAGGACCTAAAATAACAATCGATCCAATAATTGGAATAAAATCAATTAACCATATAATTAATGACATTACAAAGGCTATGTCAGGAGTAATGATTAAAAGACCAATTAAGGAAGCAATAAAAATAATGATACTAACTAAAAATTGTGCTTTGAAAAAACCAAAAATAACGTAAGACAGTCTAGATGTCATAAAAGACACTTTATCTGCTGTTTCTTCGGTTAAGTGGTTATATATCATTTTACGCAATTGTGGTAAATCAATCATAAATAAAAATAAAGCAATGAGAAAGACTAAAAAGCTGACCAAGTAGTTTGGTATGTATGACAATGCTGCGCTAATGGTCTCGATATTCACATAATTTAAAATAATCTCCTTTGATCTTTTAAAAAAATCGTTGATTTGGGAGGTAATTTCATCGACAAAATCTTTAGGTAAATCTTTTGCAGCATGGGTAAGATACGTTTCCGCATTTGCCCAAGCTACAGAAATTTCATTAATATAGGTCGGGGCATCTTTTACTACCTTTACTGCTTCCCCAACTACTTTTGTCGTCACAAAATATGACGTTAAGCCAATAAAAAGCAAAAAGACTAAAAACACTATCAAAACTGCGTATTTTCGTTTCAGCTTTATTTTTCGCTGGAAAAGCTTTACTGCCGGTTCTAAAAATAAAGCGGTAATTAACGCCGATATGATCGGAATTGAAACTGGTAAAATGTAGTAGACAACAATCCCGATGATGAGAATTGCTAAGATGAGAAAAACCGTCTTTCTTTTAAAAATAGACGCCAAGGTATATGTCTAGCTCCTTTCTAACGACATTTTTTATTTTATTATAGTATGGTTATCATTTTATGAACAATGATTTTGTTTTTTAAATTGTAAAGAAATCAAAGGATTGAATTTAAATAAAAAAGTGTAGAGAATGTAATCTCTACACTCGATTGAAATTATTCTGCAAACATTTCAATTTCTTTTTTCACATCTTCTAAAATTTTCTCACATTGTTTGACTAGATGTTCAGGGAAATGTTCTCCTTCACCGTATTCAACACCGTGTGGATAATAATGTTTACCAAGAAGTGGTTTCATCAGTTGAATTAACGCATCGTGACTTCCTACGTCACCTTCAACAGCGTATCCTTGAACACGTAAGTAGTATGTACCTTCTTTAATTTCAAATTTGCGGTCGTACGTTACACGTTCATAATCCCATTGTGATTCACGAAGTAAACCATGGGAGCGCATGACTTCATCTAATCGAACTAAATCCGCTTTTAAGTTTTCAATTCCAGTTTTTTCGAATCTCATGATTATTTCCCTCCTATATGTTCAAACATACCGATCGCATGCCTTAACAGACATTCTGGAAACTACTCATTTTAATAATAGACGAAAAGGAAGGAACATGCAATGTGTTCTCACGGAAGTTTTCCAAATGGACAAAAATAGCCTTGAATAATTTTGAACAAAAAGGAGATGCTATTGTTGTGGATAGCACAAATAGTGTGAAACACAATGGAAATATGATAAGGAGGGTTTACATGACAACAGTTCGGGAAATTATGACGAGTGACGTCGAAACATGCTCCTTACTAGACAATGTATTTGAAGTGGCTCAAAAAATGAAACAGTACAATGTAGGAGCCATTCCGATTGTTGATGGAGATCGATTAGTTGGGATGATTACCGACCGTGATATAGTGATTCGCTGTATTGCCGAAAAACATCCACCTTCATCCAAAGTGCAAGATATAATGAGCGAGCAGCTTGTTACCGTTTCACCAGATACGCCAACGGATGAGGCGGCTCGATTAATGTCTGAGCATCAAATTAGACGATTACCAGTCGTTGATGGCGAACGGCTCGTCGGTATCGTATCACTTGGAGATTTTGCTGTACGTGAGTTAACAGACAATCAAGCAAAACAAGCGTTATCAGAAATTTCCGAACCAAGCAACGAACATTATTCTCATTAATTCATGTAAAGTGTCCATTAATGGGCACTTTTTTATGTATTAGTGAAAGTACATAACTGTTTATTGAATTATTTGAAATGATATAATATTAGTAGGAAATAGCTACTCGAGAAAGAGAGGAGGATCCTCCTGAAACTTTTAATTCGCATATTACTTGTTTTAACAATTGTTCTTGTTTATAACATTTATACTAATTCATCCTCGGAGAAAAACGAACTGCTAACGGGAATGGAGCAAAAAGTTCCTAAATATTTGGAAGAACTTAATCAGTCAACTAACGAGTTGATTTCTACGGATGAACGTCCAACACAAGGTGTTTCAACGTTTATCGGAAAAACAGTGGAAGAGTGGACGAAAGTATACGGGAAGCCTTCGAGAATTGACCCTACTCCCTATGGTTACGAATGGTGGATTTATAATCAAGATTATAAGACATATATGCAGGTAGGTGTAGAAGAGAATACGATTGTTACAATATTTGTTATGGGGGAAGAAGTCGATATCTTTCCTTACCAAATTGGACAAAAAGTAGAGGATATTTATCAATTTACGTTTGTTGAAACAGAGCACGTTGTTGAGCTTCCTTCTGGCACCTACCGATTTGAATTGTCAGAAGAAGATATAAATACGAGACCACTTATCGTACTTGGAGATATTTATGCCCAGTTGTATATTGATAAATTCACGAGTACACTCTCCAGTGTTCGTTTTTTAAACGGAAAAACACTAGTCAAACAACATCCGTACGAAATGGTGTATCGTGGGGAATTACTTGAAGCAGATCCCCTAACAGAAGAGATGTGGAAAAAGGTTGAATCAGGCACAGAACAACAAATTTTTGAACTAACTAATATTATACGCCAACGTTTTCAGTTAGATCCGCTTTTATGGGACGAGAAAACGGCTGAAGTGGCCTACAATCATAGTGTTGATATGTATGAAAGCGATTTTTTCTCCCATGAATCTCCTGAGTCAGGAACGCTCTTTGACAGGTTGAAGACAGCTGATATTTTATTTTCGTTAGCGGGTGAAAATATTGCAGCCCATTATACCGATGGACCAGCTGTTGTCGAGGGATGGCTGAATTCGAAAGGACATCGGGAAATTATGTTGAATGAGGATTTTACCCATATAGGTGTTGGGGTGTATCAACAATATTTTACCCAAAATTACATTAGTAAAGAATGGTTAAATGTAGGAGAGAGATAATCTCTCCTATTTTTTTGTAATAATGAAAAATGTTCCTGTTCCGTGGGCAATTAATTGATTAGACGAATCCACGACTTTACCTTCTAACACCATCGTTTTTTTTCCATGATGTAAAAGTTGCGCAGTGGCCGAAATTGAACCATTGGAAACAGGGGCTATGTAATGAATCGATAAATTGGAAGTTACAGCACCTAAATGGTCAGGAAGTAGTTGGTTAGCATAAGTTCCCATGACAGAATCTAATAAAGTAAAGGTGATCCCCCCGTGTAAAATACCTAATGAATTTTCGGTAAGTAAATGAACAGGAAGCGTCCCTCGTGTAATAACACCGTTTTCAAGTACATAATCAATATGAAAGAGAGAACGTAAATATGTACCTCGTTTATGTTTTTGCTTATTTTTCAGTCCTTCTAAGACGTGTTTTAAAACGTGTATATCTTCTTTCGTTGCTTCCTTTATTACTGATTCAAATAACGAATATAACTCTTTATCCATTTTTACCCTTCCATTATTATTATTGTTTTTTTATCATATCATGAGTTTCTGAATTTAGCACCATTTCTTTTGTTATACATAGGCTATAGCAGATAAATATCTTGGCGGAGGTGATACGATGTGGAAAAACAACTTCACCCTGACGTAGAAAAATTTAAACAGTTCGTTAAGAACCATCCTAAATTAATCCAACGCGTACGCCGAGGAGAAGTAACATGGCAAGAAATGTATGAAGATTGGTATTTGTTAGGGGAAGACGATCCAAAGTGGGATCCATATAAAGATAAAAATGTAGAAGAACAACCTTCAAAAGAAAGTGATGGGAACTGGATGAACCAAATCGGATCGATGTTAAAAAAAATTGATGTAAATCAGTTCCAATCCCATTTACAACAACTCAATGAAGCATTGGGTTCTATTCAAGGAGTATTAGCCCAATTTCAACAATCAAATAAACAAACGAGAACGAGAGTAGAAGAAAAACGCCCACATCCGTTTAGCTTTCGAAAGGATTAGGTGATGATTCATGAGAAGTGATGTGATGGAGTACATTCGACGTGATCCATTTTTACATCAATTTTTACGACAACAACCGGCGTGGTATCGTATGTTGAGTCGTTCCCCACAAGACTTGGAACAATTTGAAATTGCTTCGCTACATTACTATAAAAAAACGATACCACATCGGGTCGAAAAATTTTCCCAAACCCTACAAATGGCATCGATGATGATGTCCATGTTGGATATTATGAAACAATAGGATAGATGCTATTTATAATAGGTCCCTTATGTGTAAAACAAACGCTTCTTGCAAATGATAAAGGCAAGGAGTGATGGAAGATGAAAAAATGCCTTTTGATGATCGGAGTTGTCTTCGTCTTATTTGGTTGTAAGCAAGACTTTCCAGAACCAGAATCAGTTTCAGCTGCCCATATTCAACATACGCAACAAAAAAAATTACAAGTTCGACATATTGTGCAAGGAAACAATGTTTTTGTTGAATGTGTCGTCCAAGGGGTATCATTTGCTTCTGAAAAAGGAAAGAAAAATGGGAAAATTATTGTGTATCTTGATGGTAAGCGCTTTGGAGAATATCATACGGCTGCTTTTGTCATGAAGGGAGTAAAAAAAGGTGTTCATTTAGTAAAAATTGATATCGTTTCACCGCATAACGAATCATACCATTTGTCTAGAAATTTTTACGTGACCATTTCGTAAAGCTTGAACATTTTCCCACTCATCTCGAACGTGGTACAATATAGAGAGGAGGTGGGCGAATGTTAGCAACGATGGAGCAAATTGAAATTATCAATTTTGCTGAACAATTAGCCAATATGATTATTCAATCAGAGACGGCCGAACAGTACCGTCGCTGTTATCATAAATTATATACAGACGAACAAACAAAGCGGAAAATTCAAGCGTTTGTTCAACTAAAGGAACGTTACGAAGAAGTTCAACGTTTTGGGAAGTATCACCCTGATTACAAAGAAGTAACACGAAAAATTCGGGAAGTAAAAAGGGAAATGGATTTAGATGAAAATGTGGCTAATTTCAAACGGGCAGAAAATGACATGCAACAGCTTCTTGATGAAATTAGTCGATTAATAGGTCATGCGGTTTCACCTCAAATTAAAGTTCCGACCGGAAATCCATTTTTCGATTCCTTATCAAGCTGCGGTGGTGGCTGTGGATCGGGAGGAGCGTGTGGTTGTTCTTCATGAGTGATCGTTTTGAAAATACGATCACTCTTTTACGTGTAAGGTCTAAGACGAATACAATCTTCACAAATGTTACCACAGCAAAACATTTTTTCTTGCGGGACATAAAAGCGGTGACGGTAAATAAAGGTTTCTACATTTTTTCGAAAAAAATGGGTTTCCGCATGAAGTCTCTTTCCGCGCATCGCTTTACCAGCACAAGATTTAATCAAGTGTTCCACCTCTTCTTTTGGGAGGGAAGAAGTAATATATAAAAAAGGTATCCCTGCACTTTTTCTCATTTTTGCCAAATGAATGGCTTCTTCTTTATTTAATAATTGCAGGAAGTGGTCCCAAATAACAGCCAAATCCATGTTATACACCTTCCAGATATCAGTTGAAAGATTTGCTAAAATTATGCTAGACTTAGGAAAAATACGAATTAGATAGATACAAGTATTAAGGGGAAAATTATATGTTTGTTGAACGTCAAGGGTTAATTGTGTGGTTATATCATTTAAAGCACGTAAAATCGATTCGTCGATTTGGTAACATTCATTACGTATCAAAACGGTTAAAATATGTTGTATTATATTGTAATCAAGACGAATTGGAAACGGTTATAGATAAACTCTCTTCATTTTCATTCGTCAAAAAAGTAGAACCTTCTTACAAACCTTTTTTAAAAACGGAGTTTGAAAACTCCAAACCAGATAAAGCAAAAGAATATGATTATAAAATGGGCTTTTAACTTCAACCCCGTATATGTAATCATTCGAAAAAACACCACTTACAAAAGTGGTGTTTTCTTATTGTAACGGAGGAAGGTATTTATTCATTCGTAATATACCGATTAAATGCTGATAATATAATTCCTTTTCAGCAAACATCGTGGAAGGTTTAACGTTCAATTCGATAATTTCTTTGTTTAGTTCTCTGGCAAGCTCCTTAAACAAATCAAACCGTTTATTTGGCTTTGTATATGGATAAGGAATTCCTTCCCTACAGATATAAAGTGGTTGAAAATCACCTGGTGATGTTGGATGTAATACAACGACGAGGGAAGTGACTTCATTTCCATTCACAACCGTATGAAATGCCATTAAATGAGCAAGGCGGTGTTGATTCCGACGAGCAATTTCTAGTAGCTCATATATGTCCGAATACCCTTCTCCAAGTTCAATAAACCGTTGAATCAACTCTTAACGCCTCCTTATAAATTCAAATTTATCCTCTCTTACTTTATCATTGCCAAGTTAAAATGAGAAGAGAATATTTCTTTGTCCATCCTTTTATTGAAATATTCCTTTTTTGAAAATCGTTTGAAAAAATTCCATTAATTCCACAAAAAATTTGTTAATATAGAAAAGTAAAAATGATTTAGTTAAGAGAAAGAAAAAGGGGAAACGCAAAATGTTTAGAACATCTTTAATGTTTATATTAACGTCTCTAGCATCCATTGGTGGGTTTTTATTTTTTCAATGGCAAGATTACGTTACGGCACTAAAGCATGAAGACGAAGAACAGGTGATGGTCGATCAAACCATAGAAGTTACTTATCGAGACGATAAGTTATACATTAAACAAACGTTGTACGATCTTCCTGAAGGAACATATACGGTCACCCTGCCAACAGGGATTTCCGAGGCATCCTGTATTAATAGTGAGGGCCAGGCTTGTGAAAGATGGAAAGAAGGGGAGGAAAGGACTTCTTTTACGTCTTCAGGCAATGTTACCATTACCTATCATCTACGGGTTCAAAGAAATACGGAACCTTTGATAAAAAATTGGTATGCCCAATTTTCGAATTTAAAAATTTTACATACCATCGTACAACTATCAGATGAATCGAAGCAGGAAGGGACTTGGGTTGTTAGCGGAAAAAGAACGTCGTTTATTGAAAAAAAATATATAAATTTTTACCGGTTTGAAACAGCAGGGACACCATCTTCTCTTTATTGGCATGAATCTCCTATGGTAATGAATGAGTGGACTTCAACCATCACAGTGTATACACCAACTGAATTTACTATTAAGGCGGAAGAATGGAAAAAGTTTTTAGAGCAAGTAGAAGCAACCATTATTATGTCGGATATACAATCTTCAACAGATGGAAAGCTATATTTTTTTCGTAATGAACAAGATTTTGAGCAATTGCAGTATGAACTTGCTTTTAATTATGTGAATAATCGCTTTGACTTTTTAGAAGAAGAAAAATGGCTTGCTTCTGTTGTTTCTTCTTTACTTGCCGATGAAAAGTCAAATCATTCAAAAGCGAATCTAATCGTGCAAGAACTAAAAGATCAGTTGACAGAGAAAACATATTTCGCCTTAATTGATTCTATAATTGCACATGACGGAGAGTTATCGGCCGAACGGTTAGACAATATGATTTACGAACTAACTGGACTTAAAACGAACTTTTTTCAAGAAAATAAGCAAGAAAACGTACCATTTAGGCACTTTTTATTGTTTGATGGAAGGAAGTTACAAGTAAATGGTCGTGTGTTAGACAAGGAAGAGGCTGTGTATTTTTCGGGAAGACGATGGTATCCATTTCTTTCTACTATGCAAGCGCTTGGATATGAAACGAGACCAATTGTCGAACGAGAATCCTATATTGTTAAACAAGCGGGAAACGTATATCGATTATATCTAGATGAAACCTTTTTCATATTTAACGAAGAAAGTTTTGGATTAACGCGCAATCCATTAACCGAACTCAATGAGGAAATTTTCATCGATGAGGCTTGGCTTGAAAAAATTTTCCGAGTGTATATTAGCCACTTAGATGAGACCATTTTGATTGAAAAGAATTTTTAACATATGTTAGCAAAGGCTCTGTTAAAGGATGCTGTTGCTATTTAGCATTTCGCTATTTCGCTGCAGGCGGACGCTTTCCGCGGGCAAGCCGCAAGCCGCTTCCCTCGCTACGCTTAAGTATGGGGCTTGCGGCTTCTTGTTCCCGCTGGAGTCGCCGCCTTTATCTTCATGTGAACAACTTACTAAAAATCAACAATGAAAGATAACATAGCCTAGCAAAAAAAAATCCCTGCAACGAACCATTGCAGGGTCCTCCTAACTCCTTCAAAGAAGGAAAGAAGGCAAAGGGAGAGGAGAAACCGGAGGAAGAACTTATGGGGAAACGTAAGTCTTCTCCGTGGTTGGCAACAACATCAATGACCGATGTTGTTATTATCAGTATCACCAATTGATGATAAATTATGCAGGATGGAAGAAATTTAATGAAGTTTTGAAAAAAATCATTGCAACACAAAAAAGGTCTACAAAAAACAATGCAATTTTCTTAATTTTCTTTATATAATGGATGGTGGACTGAATATTATCTTTTTTTCCTGATATAGCACATCTACTCGAATTATGATAGGATAAGGAAGAAATTTATTTCCTAGAAGTAAGTGGTGAATGGTATGAGAGTAATTTCGGGTAGTTGTAAAGGACGAGTGTTAAAATCAGTTCCGGGAAATCAAACAAGACCAACCACGGATAAAGTAAAGGAATCAATTTTTAATATGATAGGTCCATATTTTCATGGGGGAGTGGCTTTAGATTTATTTGCTGGAAGCGGTGGGGTAGGAATTGAAGCGCTAAGCCGCGGAATGGATAAGGCCATTTTCGTTGATCGTCATCCGAAAGCGATTCAAACCATTAAACAGAACGTTTCCTTATGTAAGTTAGAAGACAAAAGTGAAATTTACCGAAATGACGCTTTTCGCGCGTTAAAAGCTCTGATCAAACGACAATTGACTTTTGATTGTGTGTTTTTAGACCCGCCCTACAAACAACAAGAATTAGAAAAGATTTTACATATTTTAGATAATGAGCAGTTAGTAAATGAAAACGGTTTCATTGTGTGTGAACACGAGGCAAACGTTCAATTACCAAATGAGGTTGGACAGTTCCAAATCATAAAAAAAGAAACGTATGGAATTATTGGAATTACCATTTTTCAACGGTCGGCTCAACAATAAAGGGGGTTAACAAAGTGGGAAAAATTGCAGTTTGTCCAGGAAGTTTTGACCCGATTACATACGGACACCTCGACATCATTCAACGAGGAGCTAAAGTATTTGATGAAGTGTATGTGTGCGTCTTAAATAATTCTTCGAAAAAGCCGTTGTTTACGGTAGATGAGCGGGTTCAATTAATTGAAGAAGTGACGAAGCCGATTCCAAATGTAAAAGTAGATACGTTTCAAGGGTTATTAGTCGATTACGCGAAAAGTGTCAATGCCAATGCGATTATCCGAGGGTTACGTGCTGTTTCCGATTTTGAATACGAAATGCAAATTACATCGGTCAACCGCGTGTTAAATGAAGATATTGAAACATTTTTTGTGATGACAAATAACCAATATTCCTTTTTAAGTTCGAGCATAGTAAAAGAAGTCGCCAAGTATAATGGGAATATATCTGAACTTGTACCAAAGCCTGTAGAAGAAGCGCTTAAAAAGAAATTTTCGCTAGACTAGTAAGAAAAAAGTGTCCATATGAAGAATAATCTGTCCATTATTATGAAAAATTTGTTCAAAAGAAAGCAGAGAGTTATTTTCTGGAACAGAACATACTTATTTCGAAAACCATAAGGAATGGTACGCAATCTTCGAATAAGATACATATCCGATGTACGATAAAAAGAGAATAGAGACGGAATAATATAAAAAGGGATCGCTTTCACGCGGTCCCTTTTTATTTAGCGATTTTTATTATTTTTTGCCGATAAATCCAACAATAACATACAAGTACGATAATTGTAAAAAGAGGACCAATTGATGAAATCATGTAGTAGGATTGATAGATAAGACTTGATGTGGTTGAAAGGAATACTGGAATAACGTCTGCTGGCTGTTCTTCCATAAAAAACCGTTCGTATATAGGGGACCAACACAACCAAGTGAGGATACTTGAGAAACAGCCGTGTAAAATTCGGGCCAAGAAAAAAGGAGTAAATCGAATATCGGTATCTGCCAAAATACTTGCCACTTGGGCATGAACACTAAAGCCACTAAAAGCAAGGATAAAACTTGTTAGCATTGCTTGATGCATTAAGTCGACATTTTTCACATCACTTGTTAATTGACTTCCTAGCGTTATTTCAAATAACCCTGAAATAAACGGAATACTGAGAGTGCTCGGAAAATGTAGTCCATGAAACACCCATCCAACCAAGAATGCGAAAGTATCTGTAATGTTCAAACGATATAAAATTTGATTGACAACTGAAAAAAGAATAATGAATCCACCTATTAGCAATAACGTGTTCACAGATGAAATAACTGAATCTCCTAAAATTTGCCCGAATGGACGGGTTTCTTTTATACGCGTAACGTGTAATTCATGAAATGCTTTTTGAATAGAAAAGGAGCGGTGGAATCTTGCTTCTGAGGAAACTTCTTTTTCTCTTCCATAAAAACGCATGACAAGTCCGACTCCAACATTACCTATATAATGCGACAAGGCTAAAATAATGCCAAGCGACGGATTATGAAAAAAACCAACTGCTACTGCCCCGAAAATAAATAACGGATTCGAAGAATTAGTGAATGAAACAAGCCGCTCCGCTTCTATTTTTGAAATTTGGCCTTTTTGACGCAGTCGGGCGGTTAATTTCGCTCCAGAAGGAAAGCCAGAAGCCATGCCCATCGCCCACACGAAACCGCCTGCCCCAGGGACTCGAAATATGGGACGCATGAACGGTTCTAATAATACACCGATAAAATTGACAACTCCAAATCCGATTAATAATTCTGACATAATAAAAAAGGGAAGAAGTGAAGGAAAGACGATTTCCCACCACATATGTAGTCCTCGAATCGATGCATCTACCACTTCTTTAGGAAAAAAAATAAAGGAGCCTGTTAATAATGAGAGGGACAAAGCAATGAACAGACTCATCAGCATGGACGATTTCATGCAGACCCTCCTTTGACGAATGTAAAACATGAAGGAATTTCGTAACAATGGTAAAATTTATTATTATTACATATTACCAAGCCTTGTCCTCATATAAATCAATATACGAAACAGATAAGAAGTTTAGACCGCTAATTTCGGCAGGAAGGAGGAGCATCCGTGGACAGACCTCGAATCGGGTTAGCGTTAGGATCAGGTGGAGCAAGAGGTTTTGCCCATCTAGGGGTTTTAAAAGTGTTAGTGGAAGAGAATATTCCGATTGATTATATTGCAGGAAGTAGTATGGGAGCGTTAATCGGTACGTTCTATGGGGTAGGGCATTCCATTGAATCGATGTATAAGTTGTCAACCGCCTTTAAACGAAAATATTTTCTTGATTTTACTGTCCCGAAAATGGGCTTTATTAGTGGGAAACGATTAAAGGAATTTATTCACCTTTTTAGTCATCAAAAGCGGTTGGAAGATTTACATCCTCCTGTGGCAGTAGTCGCGACCGATTTGATGCGAGCAGAAAAAATCGTTTTTACACAAGGCTCAATTGCCGATGCGGTTCGTGCAAGTATATCTATTCCTGGTATTTTTGTTCCAGAAAAAATAAACGGAAGATTGCTCGTTGATGGAGGAGTGATTGACCGTGTTCCCGTTTCTGTTGTTCGGGAAATGGGAGCAAACATCGTCATAGGAGTGGATGTTGCTCACGTTAAACAAAACGAAGAGATTACCAATATTTACGATGTGATCATGCAAAGTATTGATATTATGCAAATGGAATTAGTGGAAAGTCGGGAAATTGCGTCCGATGTCATGATTCGGCCACGTGTAGAGCAATTTAGTTCACGAGCGTTCAAGAATACAGAAGAAATTATCGCCATTGGAGAAGAAGAAACTAGACGAATGATTTCGACCATTCGACAAGTGATCCAACAGTGGAAGGAGTAACGACTTATGCTCAAACAAAAATGGTCAAGATGGTTTTTCGTGATTCTAACCGTCATCCTCATCAGTGTATCATTTATTCAACTCCCTTATTACGTAACGAAACCCGGCATGGCTCATGACGTCGAACCAATGGTCGAAGTAGAAGGTGGTTTCGATGCAGAAGGGACCTTTATGCTAACAACGGTTCGATTAGGAAAAGCGAATGTATATTCCTTTTTACTTGCTAAAGTAAATAAATACCAATATTTATACCAAGAAAACGAAATCCGACGAACCGACGAAACGGAGGAAGAGTACCATCTGAAACAACTTCAAATGATGGAAAACTCGAGAGAAAGTGCAATCGAAGTGGCATACAAAAAAGCGGGAAAAGAGATTAACTATCAATATAAAGGTGTCATTGTCATTGATATATATCCAGGGATGCCAGCTGAAGGGAAATTGGAGTTAGGCGATCGAATTATAGCCATAAATCAAATGAAAGTGAAGAATACGGAGCAGTTCATCTCGTATGTTTCCTCAAAAAAAGAAGGGGATTCGATTCGTATACAATTTATACGGGAGGGGAAACAAATGGAAGAAACATTAACGGTGGCTCCATTTCCACAGCAACCAAATAAAGTCGGCATAGGCATAGGGTTAGTAGACGATAAGAAAGTACAAACTGATCCGCAAATTGAAATAAATACGGAAGAAATTGGTGGTCCATCTGCAGGTTTAATGATGACGTTGGAAATCTATAATCAATTAACGAAAAAAGATATAACAAAAGGGTATAAGATTGCTGGAACGGGGACGATCGATTCAAAAGGGAATGTCGGTAGAATAGGTGGTATTGAGCAAAAAGTCGTTGCCGCCCATGAAGCGGGAGCAGACATCTTTTTTGCACCGAACGACCCGATTAGTAAAGAAATCAAGCAACAAAATCACATTGTATCGAATTATGAAGCAGCTTTAAAAACAGCGAGAGACATAGGAACGAACATGAAAATTGTTCCTGTGACTAGCTTTGAAGAAGCGTTAGCTTATTTAGAAAAACTCCCACCAAAAGAAAAATAGACGTGTTTTCTGTTTGTAAAAAACGCTTGGAATGTTCCAAGCGTTTTTACTTTTAGAGAAACGATCATAAATTATGATTTTTTAAAATACACTGGTGGACAAGTGAAATCCATGTTCATGAGGTCTCGTCTTTTCTCTGTTTTTTTTACTCCAATGCCATATGTTCTTGTTGCGAGAAGGTCGAAGGCGAGTAGTTCTTGTACGTTTGCTCCTACTTTCGAAATGAGCGGCAATGATAAATCTTTTTTGATTTGAGAAAGATAGTTTCGTCCATTTTCCGACATACCTAATAGACGAATATAGGAAGGTGCTTTCATCGATTTCCACATATCCTCTTTTCTTATATTCATTAAAATATGTACGCACATTCGTTGAAGGCGGGTCCACGTATATCGTTTTGTCTTCATTTTTTCCATAAAATCATGAAAGCTTACGGAAGATGGCGCCATTTCTTTGAGACGGTATTCAATTCCTTCCTGTACTTCGTATATTTCACGTAATTGTTCGATGGATGATGTTATTAAGCGATATTGCAGAAATGGCCAATACGATTCCCAATGATGTAACTGACCTATTTCTTGATAATAATTTTGTAAGGCTGCTAACGTTGTTACAGGAACATAAGAGGCAATTTGGTTCCAGTCCTTCGTTTCGAAAAACGCTTTTCGAATACTTGTGGCGCTCGCAATCGTATCAGATGAAAAACGTTCATCATGATAATGGGCCGACTTCCGCTCGATTGTATACGGAACGATTGACGCCTGTATGTCATCCACTGCTTTTACATAATGAAACCCTAATATGTTATTTGGTTGACTTAAATCTATTCCATCCCGAATATTCAATGATTGAAAAGCACGTGATACAGCCGTTGGATAACTGACTCCTTTTTTCATTTCCTGTTTTATAATGGCATCGATTTGATTTTTATGGTTTTTAAACATCTGTACCGTATGGACAAAGTGGTCGATTGTACCAGATTCACTACCAAAGCAAAATCGGGTGCATTTCATACTTTCTAGTAAAAACACAGCCCCAAAAGCAAATGTTTCCGCTTTTTGGACAGCAAAGGTATACGGAAGCTCGATTACGATATCAATTCCTGCTGCTAATGCCATGTGAGTTCGCGTCCATTTGGAAACGATAGCTGGCTCCCCGCGCTGCAGAAAATTTCCGCTCATCACGGCAATAACAACATCAGCATTTGTTTTTCGCTTCGCTTCATTCAAATGGTATAGATGTCCGTTATGAAAAGGATTGTATTCTACAATAACCCCTGTTGCTTGCATGATCCACTCTCCCATTCCTCACATCATTTGCCTTAATTTTAGTGTAATGAAAAGAGGAGAAAATGAAAAGGTAAGAGGTATAGTTCACCATTGTTTGAGAAATATCTACAATATGTAGTACATTAAAAAAGACATAAAGTGATAGTGTAAAGAAAAAATATTGACAAAAGGTATAACGGAAGCTATAATTACCTTTGTTGCCTTGAGGTGATTTATTTGAAATGGTCAACAATACAACTACAAAAATTTCGTAATAAGGGTTTAGCCATCGATGAAATGGTAGATGCCCATGATTTAAAGGAGATTGAACCTCAAATTCGAGACCTTTCTCCGATTCATGTGACGGGTAGAGCAGATATTAGCTCTGAAAAAATTACCTTTCATCTTCGGATTCAGGGCACTTTCGTGTTACCTTGTGCGCGAACCCTTAACGATGTACATTATCCAATTGATATCCAAACACTGGAAACGTTTCTTCTGAAATCACTTCCTTATGAGGAGATGGAGGAAGAAGAAGTGCATCGAGTCCAAGGAGATGTGATTGATTTACTTCCAATCGTTAAGGAACTTCTCCTGTTAGAGGTACCGATGCAAGTGTTTAGCGATGAAGCAGAAGGGGAGCTTCCTTCAGGTAAAGGATGGGAAGTTATGTCTGAAGAGGACGCGTTGTCAAAAGACGAAGAAGAAAAACCAATTGACCCACGATTAGCTGCTTTATCGAAGTTTTTTGAAAAAAAGGATGAATCTTAATTTGGGAAGAACCAGCTAGTTCTGGCCTTCATATTTTTTCGTAATCTCTTTAAGGAGGTGGGAAGAATGGCTGTACCTTTTAGAAGAACATCTAAAACGGCAAAAAGAAAGCGCCGTACTCATTTCAAACTACAAGTACCTGGTATGGTAGAATGCCCAAACTGCGGTGAAATGAAATTAGCTCACCGTGTATGCAAAGCGTGCGGAACTTACAAAGGAAAAGAAGTAGTAAACAAATAATTATTTTCCATCAATGAAAAAGCGTAGAGAGACCATGGCTCTTTACGCTTTTTCTTATTTTTGGCGTTTTTATCATTAGTTATCTTCTCATCCTTCGGTCGTCGTTAAGTTTGTTTTATCAATGGAGCTGACCTTGTAGTTCCAAAAGTTGCTCGATAAAATGAAAGAAAAAAAGGTAGGAGCGATACAATGGGTTCATATGTTATTCAACAACCGTCTACGGATATTCTTATGTTTCGAATTACAAGAGAATCAATTCGAAATGCGATCAACTATGAAGTAATGGAAGGTCTTGAGCACGTATTAAACGAAGTTGAAGAGAACAAGCGTATTAAAGCATTGGTTATTACAGGTGAAGGAGAACAGGCCTTTTGTTCGGGTGGTGATTTATCGGTCTTTCATGGTTTAAAAACAAAAGAGGAAGCATTGCCGATGCTTCAACGGATGGGGAATCTTTTATATCGTTTAGCCACCATTCCTAAGCCTACGGTTGCGCTTGTAAATGGTATTGCGGTCGGAGGGGGTTGTGAATTAGCAACGGCATGTGATTTTCGTCTTGCAAGAGAAGGAACGAAAATGGGATTTATTCAAGGTACATTGGCTATTACTACTGGATGGGGTGGGGCTTCCTTATTATATGAAAAAATGGATGTGTATCGTGCCATGAAAATACTAATGGAAGCTGATGTTTATCCTGTTGAAACATTGGCAGAGTGGGGATACATACATAAAATTATCGCAAAACCAGAATTTAAAGAAGTAGAATCCTTTTTAGAACGAATGGTGTTACGTGATGTCAATGTTATTCAATCATATAAAAAAGTGTTAGTCCAAAAATGGGTGCAAAATGGCTTAAAAGAACGAATGGACAACGAAATAAAAACGTGCAGCGAATTATGGGAGAAGGATGCCCACCATGAGGCAGTCCGTCAATTTTTAAATAAATAGCTATGTTATATTTCATTGTTGATTTTTGCAAGTTGTTCACACGGCGGCGACTCAAAGAGGGAACAAGAAGCCAGGCAAGACCCATACTTGAGCGTAGCGAGGGAAGCGGCTTGCGGCTTGCCCGCGGAAAGCGTCCGCCACAAGCGTAATGTATAAATTTCAACAGGATCGGTTAACAAAGCCAAAAAATTTGTCCTACTATTAAGTTAGTTCCTTAACTCTCCTCTATATCCTAAAAAATGACAGATAGTAATAGAATTTTCGTCTATCGTTTCTATGAAGTGCATACATATAGATAAAAAAGGAGGGGAGAAAGAATGACGGGAGCACGGCAAGATGCATGGACACAAGACGAAGATTTATTGTTAGCTGAAGTTGTGTTACGGCATATTCGTGAGGGTAGTACACAGTTAAAAGCCTTTGAGGAAGTAGGAAAAAAGTTATCGCGAACGCCTGCTGCGTGTGGATTTCGTTGGAACTCTTATGTAAGAAAACAATATCAATCAGGAATTGAATTAGCGAAAAAAAGACGAAAGGAACTTAAAAAAGAAACTTCTCAACGTAAAGAAGAAACGGCACTTGCAACATCCTCCTTGTCTATCTCGCAAATCATAACCTATTTAAAAGAAATAGAATCCGACATTTCTTCGGTCCAAAAAATACAAGAAGAAAAAAGTCAGCTACAGTATAAATATAACCAACTACAAGAAGAAAACAAAAAATTACATCAGGAAAATGAGCAACTAATTGAAAAACTAGAAACTTTATCAGAGGACTATCGAATCATGTTAAATTTAATGGAAAAAGCACGGAAATTAGCACTTAATGAAAACAGTGAGGAAAAGAAAAATGTGAAGTTTCAAATGGACAAAAACGGGAACTTACATCGTGTAGAAAAATAATAGGAAAAGGCTGTCTTACAAGGGATGAAAAATCCAGATAGACAGCCTTTAGTATTATTATTATGCATCAGAGGAAACTTTTTGTTCTTTTACACCATTGGGATACCAAACTAGCGGATTTTCCCCCAAGTCGCGATCCATATCATAGGTGACTGGTTCAAAGCCCATCTTCTCCCAAAACGGCTGGGATTTGACGCGGGCATTCGTTTTAATTGGAAGGCCAAAACTTTTGGCAAACTCCACTAGCTTTCGGCCAAAACCACGATTTTGATATCCTGGTAATACTTCTAATTTCCATAACTCTAAATACGTTTGTGGTGGATCAAAATAACGGTCGTATTTCGCATCCCGTTGATACAAACTCATTCGAGCAACGAGCTTGTCACCAAAGTAAATTCCGTAAAACGGTGAGTCACTGTCGTTTTCAATCATATTCGCTTGTAAATCTTCAAGCATCGATAATTCTTGTAACCCGTATTCTTTAAACTGTTTAAATTCTTCAAGCGTTTTATAATTTATTTTTAAACGTTCAACTTTTTCAGCCATCCGAATCCCCCTTTGTCCTTGCCATTATTGGTCAATAATGACCTAACTATCTTTTGTTTTTATTATATATCAAAAATAAAAAAAATTCTGCCATTAATTTAAGAAAACGTTTACAAAAAAAGAAGGAATTTTCCGATTTTTGTAGAATGCTATGGTTGGGAGTGCCATTGGATCTCAAGCGAAGAAAGGGGTACGAACGTGCGAAAAATATTAATTGCCAATCGGGGAGAAATTGCTTCACGGATTATTCGAACGTGTCAACAATTAGGGATTGAAACGGTCGCTGTTTATTCGGATGCCGATGCCCACATGCCGTTTGTAAAAGAAGCGGATATTGCTTATCGCATCGGTGAATCACCGGTGAACAAGTCGTATTTAAACATGGAAACAATAATTCAAATCGCAAAAGACGAAAAAGTAGATGGTATTCATCCCGGCTATGGGTTGCTTTCAGAAAACGCTCAATTTGCAAAAAAAGTAGAAGAAGCAGGCATATCCTTTATCGGGCCAAAAGCAGAGACCATTGAAAAAATGGGGGATAAAATTGCTGCGCGTAAAACGATGCAGCAAGCAGGAGTTCCAGTCGTTCCTGGAAGTGATGAAAGGTGTCAAACGATTGAAGAAGTGAAACAATTGGCCCAGCAAATTGGGTATCCCGTCATGTTAAAAGCGAGTGGTGGCGGGGGCGGAATTGGTATGATTCGATGCGATCATGAGCAAGCGCTCGTTCAAAACTTTGCTTCTACTAAAAATCGTGCGAAAGCCTACTTTGGTTCTGATGAAGTGTTTATTGAAAAATGTATAAACAACGGAAGACATATTGAAGTTCAAATTTTTGGAGATACTTTTGGTAATTATGTTCATCTTTTTGAGCGAAATTGCTCTGTCCAAAGAAGAAATCAAAAAGTCATTGAAGAAGCGTTATCACCAGCATTGTCAGAAGAAACAAGAGAGAAAATGTATACAGCTGCAATTCAAGCGGCGAAAGCGGTTAAATATGTGAATGCTGGAACCGTTGAGTTTATTGTTGATGAACATGAAAACTTTTATTTTTTGGAAATGAATACACGCTTACAAGTGGAACACCCAGTTACGGAAAAGGTTACTGGATTTGATTTAGTGAAATGGCAAATTCAAGTGGCTGCAGGTGAACCGTTACCTATTAAACAACAAGACATCGTTCCCCAAGGACATAGTATCGAATTCCGGGTG
The DNA here is from genome assembly GCA_017656295.1 of Bacillus sp. (in: firmicutes). NCBI lineage: Bacteria > Bacillati > Bacillota > Bacilli > Caryophanales > Bacillaceae > Bacillus > Bacillus sp. (in: firmicutes). The sequence continues at coordinate 68,253 of JACDOC010000002.1, forward strand.
TATGCAGAGGATCCGGTCACGTTTTACCCTTCTCCTGGTAAGATTACGAAGTTATATTGGCCTGACGTTTCATCCGTACGTGTTGATAGTGGCTACGAGGAAGGAGGAACGGTCACTCCGTTTTATGATCCGATGATTGCAAAAGTGATTGTTTCTGGACGTGATCGTAACGATTGCCTTCTACGAGCGAAAGAATATATCGAATTAGTAGAAATTGAAGGAATCAAAACAAATATTCCTTTATTAAAAGAAATGTTGAACTATTCCGCATTTGTTCAAGGAACGTATACGACACAAGTAGTGCAACAATTGTATTCAACAAAGAAATGATGTGTAGGAGGATTAAAAGATGAAAGAAATTACATCAAGTATGGCAGGAACCGTGTTATCCGTAATCGTAAGTGAAGGCGATGAAGTATCAGCAGGTCAAACCGTTTTAATGTTGGAGTCTATGAAAATGGAAATTCCTGTCGAAGCTCAAGAGGAAGGAAAAGTAAAAAATGTGAATGTCGGTGTTGGCGACTTTGTGAACGAAGGGGATGTGTTGATTACTTTAGAATAGATACAAGCGAACAAAGGGGAGTGATTCGATTGGCAACAACAATCTCTTTAGAACAAAAGTTAAAGGAACAGAAAAAACAAATTGCTGCAGGGGGACACCCAAAATATCATGAGAAATTAAAAGAAAATAATAAGTTATTCGTTCGGGAACGCTTAAAGCTGTTGTTTGATAACGGCAAATATCAAGAGGATGGGATGTTCGCTAACTGTCAAGCAGGTGATTTACCTGCTGATGGAGTTGTTACGGCCATAGGAAAAATCCACGGTCAGACCGTCTGTGTCATGGCAAACGATTCAACAGTTAAAGCTGGATCGTGGGGGGCACGGACCGTCGAAAAAATTATTCGTATCCAAGAAACGGCGGAAAAATTAAAAGTTCCTCTACTTTATTTAGTCGACTCAGCTGGTGCTCGAATTACCGATCAATTAGAAATGTTTCCAAATCGTCGCGGAGCTGGACGAATTTTTTATAATCAAGTGAAATTATCTGGAGTGATCCCACAAGTATGTTTATTATTTGGTCCTTCCGCAGCAGGCGGTGCATATATTCCAGCCTTTTGTGATATTGTCATCATGGTGGATAAAAATGCTTCTATGTATTTAGGATCACCCCGTATGGCTGAAAAGGTTATTGGTGAGAAGGTGACGTTAGAAGAAATGGGTGGGGCGCGCATGCATTGTACGATAAGTGGCTGCGGTGATATGCTCGTTCAATCCGAACAAGAAGCGATTGAAGCGGCGCGGAGATATTTAACGTATTTTCCACCGAATTTTCAACACCGACCACAACTGGTGGACCCTGTTGCACCGAAAGAAGGGAGACCGCTAGAACAAATCATTCCGGTTCATCAAAATGCTCCATTTGATATGTATGAATGTATCGACGCCTTAGTTGATGAAGGAAGCTTTTTTGAAATTAAAAAATTATTTGCCCAAGAATTGATTACTGGTTTAGCCCGAATTGGGGGACGGGTTGTAGGCATTATCGCCAATCAACCGAAAGTAAAAGGCGGTGTTCTTTTCGTTGATTCTGCTGATAAAGGAGCAAAGTTTATCCAATTATGCGATGCCTTCCACATCCCGTTATTGTTCTTAGCGGATGTACCGGGATTTATGATTGGTACGAAAGTGGAACGTGCCGGCATTATTCGCCATGGGGCTAAGCTAATTGCGGCAATGAGTTCAGCGACCGTTCCAAAAATATCAGTTATTGTACGAAAAGCATACGGTGCTGGATTGTATGCAATGGCGGGGCCAGCATTTGAACCGGATTGTTGTATTGCGCTTCCTACCGCGCAAATTGCTGTTATGGGACCAGAAGCTGCGGTAAATGCCGTTTATTCAAACAAAATTCAAGCGATTGAAGATCCGAAAGAACGGATGGCGTTTATCCAAGAAAAACAAAAAGAGTATAAAGAACATATTGACATATATAAACTAGCATCCGAGCTCATTGTCGATGATATCGTCTCTCCTAATGAATTACGCGAGGTATTAATCGATCGATTCAATTTATATGAAACGAAGGAACTTCATTTTAGCACACGCAAACATCCGGTATATCCTGTTTAATAGATCTGGGAGCTTTCCCAGGTCTTTTTTCTTCCTTTGCTAACGATTAAAAGCGTTAACAATACGATGTATAGGACCATCGAAGGAATCCTGTCATTCATTCTTTAGAAAGAATTTGCTACAATGAAAAGAGATAATTGGGTAGAGAGGGAAAAATATGAAAATCGGAATTGTTGGGAGCGGGGCATTAGGTCTTCTATTTGCCACCTACTTAAGTGAGCTACATGAGGTTTTTCTTTTCACAAAACGAAAGGAACAGGCAGATATTATTAATGAAAAAGGGATTGAGCGGATTTTCCAAAATAAAAAGAAATATGTAGAAGTTTTGGCCTTTCCGATAAACAAAATGATTCGTCAAGGGCTAGACTTATTAATTGTTACCGTAAAACAATATCATCTAACAGAAATGATTGAATATTTTCAAACACATGCACATATTCCGACTTTGTTTGTTCAAAACGGGATGAAACATTTGGAACTACTTAAGCAACTTCCTCATCCACAGTTGTATATCGGTACCGTCGAGCACGGCGCATTACGGTTATCGGACAACGCTGTTCGACATACAGGTATCGGAAAATTGAACGTAGCGGTATTTCGGGGCGATCGAAATATTTTAGAGAAGTTATGCGAGCGGCCGATTCCTAATTTTCCGGTAATTATAGTAGAAAATGGAACAGAAATGTTATTAAAAAAACTAGCCGTTAACGCTCTCATAAACCCTTTGACAGCGGTGCTTCAAGTCAGAAACGGGCAGTTAATTAGCAACAAACATTACTTTCACTTAATGAACCAATTATTGAATGAATTTGTTGCCGTTTTTCCGAATTTTCATTTACTTACTTTATTAGAGCATATCGTTCATATTTGCCAAACGACTTCGGCGAATCGATCATCGATGTTACAAGACCTTGAAAGAGGAAGAAAAACCGAAATTGATGGTATTGTTGGATACATCCTCGATGAAGCGAAGAAAAAAGAAATTCAAGTTCCTTTGTTTGAAACGTTATATTGGATGATTAAAGGAAAGGAAGAGGAGAGTTAGCTGTGAGTACAATAGTTTCGAGTATTCTTGCTTTATTGATCACCATCCCTATCATTGGTTATTTACTTGTGTTCGTCATCGTTAAACAAGCGACCAAAAACCATCGAACAGCGGTTCGTTATGGGATTGATGTAACGACAATGATTTTGTTATTTGCGGTTCATTATATGCTTTTAGTTATTTTTAACCAATCGTTTTTTTGGATAATTTTAATAGCTTTATTAGTGATTGGGGTCATGTTTGTTCTTTTACATTGGCATGTAAAAAAAGAAATAATTATATCGAAAGTGCTCAAAGGATATTGGCGTCTCAACTTCCTCTTGTTAAGTATTGCGTATTTTGTTTTGTTAATGTATGGTTTAACGGTCCGGGTGATCGAAGCAGTAGCCCCCTACCTGTAAAAATTCAAGCAAGTTTTTTTTCATGAGGAAAAGAAAATGTTATACTCAATGAGAAAATTTAACCGGAGAAAGGAAGACAAGCATGGAATTGGAACAAATCGAAATTCCATCTAGTAATACATTCGCATCAAAGTATTTTCATCAAGACAAACATGTCATGTCGTTCTTTCATTACGATTGGACGAAGGAAGAAACCTATGTTGAGCGTCTAAACGATTTGAGGCAACGGTCCTTTTCTCGGGATATGCTTGTCCAATGTATACAGCGCTATATGCAAAAATTTCCTATGTCAGATCAAGTTCATGAATCACTTGAAAAATTAGCTCAACCCGATTCTGTCGTTGTTGTCGGAGGACAACAAGCAGGATTACTAACTGGACCGCTTTACACCATACATAAAATTTTTTCGATTCTTCATTTGGCTAAGCAAAAAGAAGAGCAATTGGGGGTGCCGGTCGTCCCACTTTTTTGGATCGCTGGGGAAGACCACGATTTTTTAGAAGTGAACCATATTTTTGTCGAAAATGGAATGAAGCTAGAGAAAATAAATTTTACGGTTCAACCACTTCCAAAACAAATGATTTCCCATCTTTCATTGAATAAAGAAGAATTGAAAGATTGGGTTGAAGACGTGTTCCGGTTACTCGGTGAAACATCTTATACTACGGAATTAATGAACCTAGTTTTTGAAGCCATTGAATCAACCGAGACAATGACCGAATTTTTTTCCTATATTATCATGAAGTTGTTTAGGGCATACGGCTTGCTAATCATTGATTCAGCATATGAGCCGTTGCGTGAAATGGAACGTGCCTTTTTTAAAGCGTTAATCCAAAATGAGCGGCAAATTACGAAACATGTTTTAGCCCGACAGCAACAGATGAAGGCGAATGGATGGTCCCCTCTAATTGAGATCAATGATACTTCTACAAATTTATTTTATTATAATGGCCAAGAGCGACTCTTACTAGAATTTGACCCACAAACGGAGAGGTATCACAGCAAACATCATGAGGTGTCCTTTACGCTTGATCAACTGTTGCAGCAAGTGGAGATAACTCCACAGCAATTTAGTAACAATGTAGTCTCCCGCCCGTTGATGCAAGAATGGTTATTTCCGACCCTTGCTTTTATTGCGGGTCCAGGTGAAATCACTTATTGGGGAGAATTAGGTCAAGCATTTGAACATTTAGGATTTAAAATGCCACCCATTGTTCCGCGTCTTCATATCACTTATGTCGAACGTTCGATTGAGCGAGATGTGAAGGAGCTTGGGTTAACACTTTCTTCTGTGATTCAACACGGTGTCGGAAAAGAAAAAGAATGTTATCTTGCTTCTATTCAAGATGAGGAAGTGAATCAATTAATTCGAGAAACTAGTCGTTGGTTAGAGCAACAGTATGAAAAAATTATGGAAAAAGGGCATTCAATTGAAAAAGGATTAACGCCAATCATTGACAAGAATCTGCGCTTCCACCAAAACCAACTCTATTATTTACAACAGAAAATGCAAGAACGACAACAATTAAAGCATCAACATCAAATTAATCAATATAACCGAGTTCAACAACATATAAAACCGTTTGACAGCTATCAAGAACGCAGCTGGAACATATTTTATTACTTAAATAAATATGGTGTTGATTTTATTGACCACTCATTGAATCTCCCATATTCGTTCCAATGTCCACATCATCTCATTCGAATATAAAATCGGGGCTAAGGCAGCCTCGATTTTTTTTATGACAAAAAAGTGGTGGATTTTCTTATATACAACAAATTCAGAAGGAGACACTCAGAAATTAAAAATGAAAAAGAAACTATTTTTGGTGAATTAGTCGAGAAATCCTTTTTCCAATGAATTTAACAAAGCAGGAGTTTACGTTCAAAAAGAGAATGTTTAAATAACTGTGGTACAAAGTGGGGGAATGTGGTACATTGGAGTTAGAAAGTGGGGTAGACGGGTATGTTCATGGGGGAATATCAACACAATATTGATAGCAAAGGTCGCCTAATCATTCCTGCTAAGTTTCGTGAACATTTAGGTAACGCATTTGTGTTGACTCGAGGGCTTGACCAATGTTTATTCGGATACCCCATGAACGAATGGAAGCTATTAGAAAACAAATTGAAGACGTTACCTTTGACGAAAAAAGATGCTCGTGCGTTTACCCGGTTTTTTTTCTCTGGTGCTACCGAATGTGAACTAGACAAACAAGGTAGAATCAACATACCATCTTCCCTTATCCAGTACGCTCAGCTGGAAAAAGAATGTGTAATTTTAGGTGTTTCCAATCGAATCGAAATTTGGAGCAAAGCTTTATGGGAAGATTTCTTTGAACAATCGGAGCATTCTTTTGCTGAGATCGCAGAAAATATGATTGGATTTGATATATAATTTGTTCCATTGGAAAGGTGAAAAACATGTTTAAACATACAACAGTCTTACTGAAAGAAACGGTAGATGGATTACAGGTAAAACCTGACGGAATTTACGTGGATTGTACGCTAGGTGGAGCAGGACATAGCGAATACTTATTATCACAACTTTCGGAAAAAGGTCGCTTAATTGCTTTTGACCAGGATGAAATGGCTCTAACCCATGCCAAGGAAAAATTGTCCAACTATGAAGATCGGGTGACATTCGTTAAGAGCAATTTTCGATACATAAAAGAAGAACTGAATCGTTTAGGAATAAACCAAGTGGACGGAGTAATCTACGACTTAGGAGTTTCTTCTCCCCAATTAGATCTTCCTGAACGTGGTTTCAGTTATCAGCATGATGTACCTTTAGATATGCGGATGGACTTAGATAAAGAGTTAACAGCCTACGACATCGTCAATCATTGGCCGTTTGAAGAGCTCGTCCGTATTTTTTCAAAATATGGCGAAGAACGCTTCTCAAAACAAATTGCCCGAAAAATTGAACAGTCGCGCGAACGGAAGCCAATTGAGACAACAGGCGAATTAGTAGAACTCATCAAAGAAGGGATTCCAGCTCCTGCTAGGAGGAAAGGGGGGCACCCAGCCAAACGAGTATTCCAAGCCATTCGGATTGCTGTAAACGATGAATTAGGGGCGTTTGAGGAATCATTAAAAAAAGCGATTGAATTATTAAAACCGGGTGGTCGAATTAGCGTCATTACCTTTCACTCATTAGAGGATCGTATTTGTAAAACGATTTTCAAAGAATATAGCCAAGCACCAGATTTACCACCAGGTTTACCAATCATTCCTCAAGAATTTAAGCCAGTTTTAAAACTAGTTACGAGGAAACCAATTTTACCTAGTGATGAAGAATTAGAGCAAAACAATCGGGCACGTTCAGCAAAATTGCGTATAGCAGAAAAACGATAAAAAGGAGGAACAAATGTGGGGAACGTAGCTAGAAAATATCAAACACAAGAATCTGTAAACCACCAGCCAAAACAAACGGTTCAAACAAAGGTAAGGCAAAAGGTAGGAATTACAAAAGGGGAAAAGTTGTTAGGGGCGCTGTTCATTACCTTTATTTGTGTGATGGCGGTTCAACTGATTCAAGCGCAAGCGGATATTTATGCAGTGAATAAAGAAATTCAAGATGTTCAAAAAGCCATCCAAGAGCAAGAAAAACAAAATGAACAGCTTCAGCTCCAAGTGAACGAGCTTAGTACGTACGAACGCATTTGGCAAAAAGCAAAAGAATTAGGCTTAGATTTAAACGAGAATAACGTCAAGGTTGTGCAGAAAAAATGAACCAAGTAAAAGGCAATATGAAACGAGGAGCAGTAATATTGTTTTTAATATTCAGCCTCCTCTTTTTTATATTAATTTTCCGCTTTATGGTGATTCAAATTACCGGTGAAGTGGATGGAAAAGTGTTAGCAGCAAAAGCGGCTCAACAACATTTACGGAGTGCCGTTTTAGAAGCTACCAGAGGAAACATCTATGACCAACATGGAGAAGTGATTGCCGAAGATACGGTTTCCTATTCCCTTATCGCCATTTTGGATCCTAAAGTGACAACCGATATGGAGCATCCACGTCATGTTGTTGATCCAGAAATGACAGCTGAAAAGCTTGCAACCGTGCTTTCCATGAGCAAAGAAGAAATTTATCAAATTTTAACAAAGAAAGGACGATTCCAAGTAGAGTTTGGAAGTGCCGGGAGAAATTTAACAGTTCATGAAAAAGAACAAATAGAATCGTTGAACCTTCCAGGCATTACATTTATTGAAGATCGTAAACGGTCCTATCCGAATGGTGTGTTTGCGTCTCATTTAATCGGCTTTGCAGAAAAAGAAGTCGTTAATGGGAAAGAAGAATTGGTTGGAGTACTTGGGATTGAAAAAAGCTTCAATGATTTGTTAAAAGGAAAAGACGGATATATTCAGTACGAAAGCGATATATGGGAATATATATTGCCGAATAGCACAAAAATGGTAAAAAAACCACAAAACGGAAAAGATATTTATTTAACGATTGATAAGAAAATCCAAACCTTTTTAGAAGATGCACTAACGGAAGTAGAAAAAGAGTATTCTCCGAAAAAAATGATCGCCATCGTCGCAGACCCAAAAACGGGTCGAATTTTAGCGATGGGTCAGCGCCCATCCTTCCACTTAGAAACAAGAGAAGGCATTAATCAATCTTGGCATAATGAAGTGGTGGAGTGGGCGTATGAACCAGGTTCGACCATGAAAATTTTTTCATTGGCAGCGGCTGTTGAAGAAGGAGTATTTCATCCAGAGGATACGTATGTATCTGGTTCTTACCGTTTGGAAAGTGGAGGATCAATTAGAGACCATAACGGAAAAGGTTGGGGGAAAATTACGTTTTTAGAAGGTGTTCAACGTTCCTCAAACGTAGCTTTTGCCTACTTATTGGAGAAAATGGGAACCGATGTGTTTCGTGAGTATTTAGATGCATTTAAGTTCGGTGTTCCTACAGGCATTGGTTTGCCGAATGAACCAAGCGGGCACATTTTATATAATTGGCCAATCGAAAAAGTAACAACGGCTTTTGGACAAGGAACTACAGTGACTCCGTTACAATTAATTCAAGCGATGACGGCAATTGCTAATGACGGAAAGATGATGAAACCGTACGTGATTGAAAAAATTGTCGATCCAGACACGAATAAAGTGATTAAGCAATCCGAACCAGCAGTGGTTGGTACTCCAATTAGTAAACAAACAGCCAAAGAGGTGCGGGATATATTAGAAACCGTTGTCTCCGCGCCTGAAGGAACAGGGCACGCCTATCAATTGGAAGGCTATGATGTTGCCGGAAAAACAGGGACAGCACAAATTCCAAATCCAGACGGTCGTGGATATTTAACTGGTTGGGACAATTATCTTTTCTCGTTTTTAGGTATTGCGCCAAAAGACGACCCACAATTAATTATGTATGTGGCTATCCAACAACCAGACTTAGACGATGAAAAATATGAATCAGGTTCAGCCCCTGTATCCAAAATCTTTAACCCGGTTATGAAAAATAGTTTACAATATTTAAATATCCAACCGAAAGAAATGAAAGAAGCAAAGATTGTAGAAGTTCCTAACGTGATTGGAATGTCTGTAGAAAAAGCGAAAAAAACGTTAGAAAAAGAAGGCGTTCAAGTGATTGTGCTTGGGAAAGGCTCTAAAGTTGAACGACAGCTTCCAGAAGAACATATTTCGATATTAGAACACGAAAAAGTGATCATTCAAACCGATGGTAAGCTCACCATTCCAGATATGACTGGTTGGTCGAAACGGGATGTCATGAAAGTAGCAGAAATTGCGGAATTAGAATTGAATATGGTCGGTAAAGGTTTTGTCATTAATCAAAATTTAAAACCGAATTCACCGGTTAAAAAAGGAGATCAACTCGTCGTTACTTTCCAAACGCCAGAAGAAAAGATGAATTCGGAAATGGAAGAAACGGGAGAAGAAGAAGAGCTTCCATTAAATTAATGAGAGCTAGTGAATGAATCGCTAGCTCTTTATTTATCTACTTTTTGGTTGGATAAAACATGTTAGTAAAATATCTGCTTGGCAAGCTGTGAATGGCGTTGGCGAGTATTTATCCGCTAGTGGCAAGTAAAACTTCGGATTTGGCAAGTAATTTTTCAAGATTGGCAAGTAAACTTCCAAAACCAGCAAGTAAATACTGAATTTAGCAAGTAAACTGGTAAGTTGGTAAAAATATTAAAATTAATTATTTTATTGGATTAGTAACCTTAACTATTCCTACTGGACAAAATGAAAAAGAAACCTAGAGTTTTCCTGTTCACTGATAACCGGATCCGGCAACCGGGTATGGATTCATTGAAGGTCTAATCCAAAAGGTACAAGCATATATTGGAACGAGCCTGATAAAGAGGAGGTTCGTCCGTTGAAGCGTGTGTCCAATGTCACTGTAAGGCGTCGGCTAGTATTAACGCTTATTTTTGGATTATTGATTTTTTTAATTATCGACTTACGACTAGGCTATGTGCAATTTGTATTAGGCGATTGGTTAACGGGAAAAGCACAAGATTTATGGAGTCGAAATATTCCGTTTGAACCAGAGAGAGGAAAAATATTAGATCGTAACGGTGTCGAGCTAGCAACTAATCAAAGTGCACCAACTGTTTACGTTGTACCTAGACAAGTAGAAGATCCTGTAGAAACGGCGGAAAAACTTGCGGCAGTATTGAACATGTCGAAAGAAAAAGCGTATCAACATGTAACGAAGAAAACGAACATTGAACGAATCCATCCGGAAGGTAGAAAAATCTCCATTGAAAAAGCGAACGAAATCATGGATTTAAATTTAAAAGGGGTGTATATCGGTGAAGATTCGAAACGATATTACCCATTTGGAGATTATTTGTCACACGTTTTGGGGTTTGCTGGGGTGGATAACCAAGGATTAATGGGATTGGAATTGTATTACGATAAAGAGCTGAGTGGTGAAAAAGGCTCAGTTCAATTTTACTCCACTGCGAAAGGACAACGAATGCCGGAAATGCCAGACGATTATCAACCACCAGTGGATGGGTTAGACTTAAAGCTAACCATTGATACGAAAGTGCAAACGATTGTTGAGCGGGAACTCGATAATGCAGAAGCGACATATCAGCCGGATGGAATTATAGCGGTAGCAATGAATCCAAACAATGGGGAAATATTAGCGATGGCGAGTCGACCGAACTTTGATCCAGGTGATTTTCAAAGCGTTCCCCCAGAGATTTATAACCGTAATTTACCAATTTGGAGTACGTATGAACCAGGATCGACGTTTAAAATTATCACTTTAGCCGCTGCGTTAGAGGAAGGAAAAGTCGATTTAGAAAATGGAAGATTTTATGATCCAGGTCACATTGAAGTAGCTGGGGCAAAGTTACGTTGTTGGAAAAGAGGTGGACACGGTTCACAAACGTTTCTTGAAGTGGTTCAAAATTCTTGTAACCCAGGGTTTGTTGAATTAGGTCAACGGCTTGGGAAAGAAACGTTATTTCAATATATTAAAGACTTCGGGTTCGGGCAAAAAACGGGCATCGATTTACATGGAGAGGGAACCGGTATTTTATTTAATCTAGAAAAGGTCGGTCCAGTGGAACTCGCTACAACTGCATTTGGTCAAGGGGTGGCCGTCACACCGATTCAGCAAGTAGCTGCAGTGGCGGCAGCGGTGAATGGAGGAATTTTGTATCAACCGTATGTGGCGAAAGAACTGATTGACCCAAATACCGGTGAAGTTGTGATGCGAAACACCCCTGTGGCGAAGCGTCGGGTGATTTCTGAAGAGACGTCAGAACAAATTCGCTATGCCCTAGAAAGCGTTGTCGCTCAAGGAACAGGGAAAAATGCTTTTGTAGAGTCGTATCGTGTCGGTGGAAAGACAGGGACGGCCCAAAAAGCCCAAAATGGGAAATATTTAGAAAATAATCATATCGTCTCGTTTATCGGATTTGCTCCAGCCGATGATCCGCAAATTGTCGTTTACGTAGCAGTAGATAATCCAAAGGGAACCGTTCAATTCGGGGGCGTTGTCGCTGCTCCCATTGTAGGAAACATCATCCGAGATACGTTGCCGGTGTTAGGGGTAGAACCACGAAAAGACCAAATTGAAAAAGAAAGAACCTACTTGGACACGCCGATGGTGGAAGTACCAGATTTGGTTGGCTTAACACGAAAAGAAATTGTTCAAAAATTTTTCAACTTGAAATTAGACGTTACTGGAACTGGAACAACGGTTGTAAAACAAGCACCAGAACCTGGTGTAAAGGTCAAAGAAGGGTCGACCATTCGCATCTATTTAGGTGAAGAGTAGGCTGTCATAAATGACGGCCTGTCTCTTCTTCATTACACTTTCTTTACTTTTACAAAATTAGCATAGACAACGGTTTTTCGGTAAAATATAATGTGATTGTTTCCATACATATGAGAGGGATGAAACCAATGGATTTACAAACATTACTTTCATACTTACCAATTAAAAAAGTGCTTCATCATGGAAACCCTATGATTACTTCTATTGAAAATAATCATCAACATGTGAAAAATGGAAGTTTATTTGTTTGCATCACAGGGGCTCGATTTGATGGGCATAACTTTGCCGAAGAAGCTGTAAAGAAAGGTGCAGTCGCTCTTTTAGCAGAAAAAGACGTAAAGGTAACTGTACCAACCATAATTGTCAAAGATACAAAAAAAGCCCTTGCACTTTTAGCGGATATTTTTTATGGACAACCTACCCACAAATTCCGATTAATTGGAGTAACGGGGACGAATGGAAAAACAACGACGACACAAATAATTGACCATTTGTTTCAACAAGCAGGTGAAAAAACCGGCTTAATTGGCACCATGTACATGAAAATTGGTGACCGAAAAATAGAAACGAAAAATACGACACCGGATAGCTTAACGTTACAAAAAACGTTTAAAGCAATGGTAGATGATAAAGTAACTACTGCGGTGATGGAAGTTTCCTCTCATGCGCTCGTTCAAGGTCGTGTGCATGGATGTGATTACGATATCGCTATTTTCACGAACTTAACACAGGATCATCTCGATTATCACGGAACGATGGACGAATACCGTCGGGCCAAAGGTCTTCTATTTGCCCAATTAGGAAACACGTTCCATCACAATCGTCCGAAATATGCTATTATGAATAGCGATGATCCAGCTACAACTGAATTTATGATAGAAACCGCTGGAGCACACGTAGTTACTTACGGTATTGAAAAAGAAGCAGATTTTCGTGCAACGGATATTCAATTACACCCAACCGGAACGAGATTCCTTTTGCACTATCCTGAAGGAACAGCAACCGTCAACATGAAGTTAGTTGGAAAATTTAACGTTTATAATGTATTAGCGGCGGTTGCAGCAGCATATGTTTCCGGAATGGAAATACATACGATTTTACAAGGTATACAATCGTTAACGGGTGTTGCTGGACGGTTTGAAGTAGTGGATGGCGGTCAAAACTTCTCCGTCATCGTCGACTATGCGCATACGCCAGATAGTCTGGAAAATGTGTTAAAAACAGTCAAGCAATTAACAGACAAGCGTATATTTGTGGTCGTTGGTTGTGGAGGCGATCGAGATAAAACGAAACGGCCGATAATGGCTCGGATTGCGTGTCAATATGCAGACATCCCGGTCTTTACATCAGACAATCCTCGTTCAGAAGATCCGATGCAAATTTTACGGGATATGGAACAAGGAGCCGAAGGACAGGCGTATCAATTGATACCTGACCGTAAACAAGCGATTTTTTGGGCAATTGAAGAAGCAAATCAAGGCGATGTCGTCCTTATTGCCGGTAAAGGGCATGAGACGTATCAAATTATTGGCGACCAAGTCCTTGATTTTGATGATCGTCAAGTAGCATTAGAAGCGATTAAGGGGCGTCTATAATGCTCACATTTCAAGATGTATCATCGGTTTGTCCCAATTTTCGGGGGGCAAAAGACGAACAAATTCGTTTTCATTCGTTGTTGCTTGACCTATCCCTAAATGGGGAGAAAGGATTATATATCGCGTTAACATCCTTTGACATACTAAAGGCGATTGAACAAGGGGCCATCGCGGCCATGTGGCCTTCCAATCAACCTTTACCAGCAGCAGTACCAACACTTTTTCCTGTGTTTTTTGTCGAAAGGGTGGACGAAGCACTTCTCACCCTTTTAAAAACATACTTACAGAAATTAAATAAAGAAGAGTGGGAGCAGATGACAAACATCGTTTTTACAAAAGATAAACTTCTGAATGATTGGATTAAAACATATGATAGGGCAATAAAGAAGGAAATTTTTCGATACATTACCAAATTGCAGCAACACATCAATAGGAAGAAAGGTGGGGATAAAAGATGTTAGAGCAAGTACTTTTATTTACGTTGCTAATGGCCTTTTTAATTGCCGTTCTTTTATCTCCAATATTTATCCCTTTTTTACGAAGATTAAAATTTGGCCAAAGCATTCGGGAAGAGGGACCAAAATCTCATCAGATAAAGTCAGGTACCCCAACCATGGGCGGAATTGTCATTTTAATATCTATTATCATTTCAACTCTTTTAATGACAATGAAGTATTCCAAGCCGAGTGTAGAGATATACTTATTGTTACTCGTTACAATTGGTTTTGGTTTATTAGGATTTCTTGATGATTTTATCAAGGTCGTAATGAAACGAAATTTAGGCTTAACCTCTAAGCAAAAATTATTCGGGCAAATTGTCAATTCAGTGATCTTTTATATCGTATTTCAACAACACGACTTTTCAACGGTGATTACGGTACCTTTGATTGATTGGTCGATTGATTTAGGACATTTTTATGTATTATTCATTATTTTTTGGTTAGTAGGTTTTTCCAATGCAGTGAATTTAACAGATGGTTTAGATGGTTTAGTATCCGGCACATCGGCCATTGCTTTCGGAACGTTGGCCATCTTAGCATGGAATCAATCTCAATATGATGTAGCGATTTTTTCTGTTGCTGTTGTAGGTGCGGTTCTCGGGTTTCTCGTCTTTAATGCCCACCCGGCAAAAGTGTTTATGGGAGATACCGGTTCCCTTGCCCTCGGAGGAGCTATTGCAACGGTTGCGATTTTAACGAAATTGGAATTTTTGCTAGTTTTAATTGGTGGTGTATTTGTCATCGAGACTTTATCTGTCATTATTCAAGTCATTTCTTTTAAAACGACAGGTAAGCGAGTATTTCGGATGAGCCCGTTGCATCACCATTATGAACTCAAGGGTTGGTCCGAATGGCGAGTGGTCGTTACGTTCTGGACTGTCGGATTATTATTTTCCATTTTAGCAACATATATCGAGGTGTGGATGTAGTTGAAAACGATCAAAAAATATGAAAATAAAAAAGTCCTTGTATTAGGATTAGCGAAAAGCGGGGTAAGTGCTGCCTCGCTTTTACATAAGTTAGGTGCTTTTGTTACCGTCAATGATTACAAACCGTTGTCGGAAAACCCAGAAGCTCAAAACTTATTAGATGAAGGAATTAAGGTCATTTGCGGAGGTCATCCGCTTGAGCTCATCGATGAAGGATTTGAACTCATTGTGAAAAACCCCGGAATTCCTTATGACAACCCGTTAGTAGAACGGGCTCTTAAAAAAGGGATTCCAATTATTACAGAAGTCGAGCTTGCATACGAAATTTGTGAAGCAGAGTTTATTGGTATCACGGGGACGAATGGGAAAACAACAACGACGACGCTCATTTTTGAAATGTTAAAAGAAGGTGGGAAAGCTCCGTTAATTGCTGGGAATATCGGAAAAGTAGCTTCTGAAGTCGTTCAACAGGCGACGAAAGCGAATGATATTGTCATTGAACTTTCATCGTTTCAATTAATGGGCATTGACAAATTTTGTCCGAAAATTGCGGTACTAACAAATATTTACGACGCCCATTTAGATTATCACGGTACAAAACAAGAGTATGTCAATGCAAAAGCTCAACTCATTAAAAATCAAACTAAAACCGACTATTTTGTTTACAACGCTGATCAAGACGAAGTTGTCGCTATTGCAAATAGTGGAAAAGGGATGCACGTTCCGTTTTCAACTACTCGTAAAGTTTCTATTGGGGCGTACATCGAAAACGGTTGGCTTATGTTTCAAACAGAGCGAATTATGCCTGTCAAAGAAATTCGCCTTCCAGGTCAACATAATTTAGAAAACATTTTAGCCGCGGTTGCGGTTGTAAAGTTAAAAGGGGTTTCCAATGACGCCATATACCGGGTGTTAACAACGTTTAGCGGTGTCAAACACCGGACTCAATTTGTAAAAGAGCTTAATGGAAGAGCGTTCTATAATGATTCAAAGGCAACGAATATTTTAGCAACACAAAGTGCATTGAAGGCGTTCGATCAGCCGGTCATTTTACTCGCAGGCGGACTTGACCGTGGCAATAATTTTGATGAACTTGTTCCAGCGATGAAAAACGTAAAAGCACTTATTACGTTTGGGCAGACGGCACAAAAGATTGCCGATGCTGGGAACAAAGCTGGAATAGAAACGATTCGGCGTGTCGATAATGTAGAAGAAGCTGTTCCGGTTGCATACGAATTATCTTCTCCAGGAGATGTCATCTTGCTATCACCAGCTTGTGCAAGCTGGGATCAATATAAAACTTTTGAAGTCCGTGGTGATATTTTTATTGAAGCTGTGCATAAGTTAAAATGAGAGCTTGACTCAATAGAAACATACACCTAGACGAAAACACCGGTATTTAAGCTCTACTAGGTGTGAGAGGTGTTGTCATGTGCCGGTCAAGAAATCGACGCCTGATTTTCTTTTAGTAATAGTCACATTATCGTTACTAGCCGTCGGATTAATTATGGTGTATAGTGCTAGTGCTGTATGGGCGAGTTATAAATTTGACGATTCGTTTTTCTTTGTGAAGCGCCAGCTACTGTTTGCAGGAGTTGGAGTATTTGCCATGTTTTTTTTAATGAACATCGATTATTGGACATGGCGGACATGGGCCAAAGTTTTGTTAATTGTATGTTTTGTTTTACTCATCTTAGTGCTAATTCCAGGAATCGGAGTTGTTCGAAATGGCTCTCGCAGCTGGATTGGTGTCGGGGCATTTTCTATTCAACCTTCTGAATTTATGAAACTAGCCATGATTGCCTTTTTAGCGAAATTTTTATCGGAACGACAAAAAATGATTACCTCTTTTAAGCGAGGATTGCTTCCTTCGCTATCCATTGTGTTTCTTGCGTTTGCCATGATTATGTTACAGCCCGATTTAGGGACAGGGACGGTCATGGTGGGGACGTGTGTGGTGATGATTTTTATCTCAGGTGCCCGTATTAGCCATTTTATTATGTTAGGGATGGTGGGATTAGTAGGTTTTGCAGGATTAGTGTTATCTGCCCCTTATCGAATCAAACGTATTACCTCCTTTTTAGATCCGTGGTCTGATCCGTTAGGGAGCGGTTTTCAAATTATCCAGTCGCTTTATGCTATCGGTCCAGGGGGCTTGTTCGGATTAGGACTTGGGCAAAGTCGTCAAAAGTTTTTTTATTTACCAGAGCCACAAACGGATTTTATTTTTGCTATTATTTCTGAAGAGCTTGGGTTTATCGGGGCGACGTTTGTTCTATTGTTGTTCGCTTTACTATTGTGGCGAGGGATTCGTATATCGTTAGGTGCACCGGATTTATACGGTAGTTTGTTGGCAGTAGGCATTATTTCGATGATTGCCATACAAGTGATGATTAATGTTGGTGTTGTAACAGGCTTGATGCCAGTTACCGGAATCACGTTGCCTTTTTTAAGCTACGGAGGCTCTTCCTTAACATTAATGTTAATGGCTGTAGGTGTATTGTTAAATATCAGCCGTTATGCAAGGTATTAAATGAAAGAAACCTGTAGTTGATACAGGTTTCTTTTCGTTCGTATTGAATTACATTTAATTGGTAAAATTAGAAAATTGGAAAGTAAAAGATGACAAACGGAAAGTAAATACCGAAAAACAGAAAGAAAAAAGAATGAAACGGAAAGAAACAGCCAACGAAAGTCCTCCGCAGGTCCTCCAGCGCGCGTCGAGGCTAATCAGTCGCCTTCGCTTTTCTTACAATAATTCAGTTTTTTTAAATTTCAATGACATTGTTTTACTAACGCCCATGTGTTGTTTAGAATATAGTAGAATAGGGTATCGATGTTAAGGATACATACGTTAAATATATGAGGATACATACGAAAAAGTTTATGAAGATCTGAGGTGGAAACATGAAAATTGTCGTCAGTGGGGGAGGAACGGGCGGCCATATATATCCAGCATTAGCGTTTATCCGTTCCTTGCAACAAAATCACCGGGACACGCAATTTTTATATATAGGTACAGAAAAAGGGCTGGAGTCGAAGCTAGTTCCGCGAGAAAATATTCCTTTTAAAGCAATCGAAATTACTGGTTTTAAGCGCTCATTGTCGTTGGAAAATTTTAAAACCGTTTATCGATTTTTAAAAGGTGTGAAAGATAGTAAAGCGTATTTAAAAGAATTTCAACCCGATGTCGTTATTGGAACGGGTGGCTACGTCTCTGGACCAGTTGTGTATGCAGCGGCGAAATTGGGTATTCCAACAATTATTCATGAACAAAATAGTGTCCCCGGTTTAACAAACAAATTTTTAAGTCGGTACGTAGATTATGTGGCTACGTGTTTTGAATCATCCCATTCGTACTTTCCGGCAGATAAAGTCGTATTGACGGGAAATCCTCGTGCGACCGAAGTGGTAGGTGCCAATGGGAAAGGCGTTTTAGAAAGATTCGGATTATCTCATGAGCTGCCAACCGTTCTTATTTTTAGTGGATCACGTGGTGCTCGGCCGATTAATGAAGCGGTTGTGGAAATGTTAAAAAATTATCCAACCCCTCCCTTTCAAGTGTTATATGTTACTGGTGATGCTCATTATGAACAGGTACAAGAAAAGTTATTAAACACAAAGACCAACCATGTATCGGTTGTACCGTTCATTCATAACATGCCTGAAGTATTGGCAAGTGTCGATCTTGTTGTCTCAAGAGCTGGAGCGACAACATTAGCCGAACTTACAGCTTTAGGTGTACCGTCCATATTAATACCGAGTCCGTATGTGACGAATAATCATCAAGAAAAAAATGCCCGGGCGTTAACGGAAAAAGATGCAGCTATGTTAATCCTTGAAAACGAGTTAACTAGTGAACGTTTGTACAAGAAAATTGAATCTATTTTATCTAACGAAAAAAAGTTAGCGTTAATGAAAAAGAACGCGAAAGCTTTAGGCATACCAGATGCTTCGAATCGCTTGTATAACTTAATTCAATCGTTAACGAAGTAAAATGAACCTTCGGAGAGGAGCGAAAAAATTGAAGGAATTGATTCATAAATTGCAGGAAGCTAATGTAGGGAAGGTGAAAATACAAGAACCGCTTTCCTTGCATACAACCATCAAAATTGGTGGTCCAGCAGATGTTTTTGTGGAACCAAACTCGATAGAAGACTTAAAAAAAACGATGGATATTATAACAAAATATGATGTACCATGGCGAGCGATTGGTCGAGGTTCAAACCTTTTAGTGTCTGATGAAGGAATTGAAGGGGTTGTAATAAAGCTCGGTAAAGGCATTGACCAATTAGACATTGATGGGGAAGAAATTCGTGTGGGTGGCGGATATTCATTAGTGACGTTAGCAACACAAATAAGCCGTATGGGATTATCTGGTCTTGAATTTGCCGGAGGAATTCCTGGATCCGTTGGCGGCGCCGTTTATATGAATGCTGGTGCCCATGGATCAGACATTTCCAACATATTAAAGAAAGCACACATTTTATTCCCGGATGGAACGATGGAATGGCTGACAAATGAAGAAATGGAGTTTTCGTATCGAACGTCCGTATTACAGAAAAAGCGCCCGGGAATTGTCCTTGAAGCTATTTTCACGTTAAAAAAAGGCGATAAAGAACAAATTATGGCAGAAATTAAAAAGAATAAAGAATACCGGAAAGAAACTCAACCATGGTCATATCCATGTGCAGGAAGTATCTTTCGTAATCCTCTTCCTCACTATGCAGGAAAATTAGTCGAAGAGGCTGGTCTAAAAGGGTACCAAATTGGCGGTGCGCAAATTTCGGATATGCATGGAAACTTTATTGTCAATGCCGATAAAGCGACATGTCAAGACGTCTTACAGTTAATTGACCATATTAAAAAAACGATCCGTGAAAAATTTGGTATCAACATGGAAACGGAAGTAGAGATTATTGGCAGAAAATAAGCGGATTTTCCTCTTTTATCCTTATTTTGGTTCGTATACAATAGAATTAGCGAGTTGGATGTCGGACGTAAATAAGATAAAGAGGATTGTAGTGCTGAAACGGCATGAATCCATTCGTGCCGTTCTTCCGTTTTCAGAAATGGATTAGTTGTTCTCAAAGTTCGGAGGAAGGTTCATGGAAAAAGGGAAGGTTATTTCATTAGAAGAGAGGATTCCTAAATTAAAGGAGCAGCGACGAAAAAAAACAAATCGTCGACTGATATTGTTAATTAGTTTATTTTTTTCGCTTATTTTGTCAATCGTCTATTTTCAATCCCCTCTTAGTCATGTAAAATCCATATCTGTTAAAGGAAATAGTGCCATTAGTGAAAATGAAATTGTGCAGGCAAGTCAACTGGCAGTTGGTATGAATCTTTGGGATATTGATAAAGACGAAGTTCAACAACGAATTGAAGCACTTGCTGAAGTAAAAAAGGCTTCTGTCCAAGTTTCCTTTTTCCGTACGGTAACAATCACCATAGAGGAACACCGGAAAATTGCGTATATTGTAAAAGGAAAATCCTTTTATCCTGTATTAGAAAACGGGACGGTCATCCAAAACCAACCTTCTTCCTCTTTACCAGTATATGCCCCTTTGTTGCTCAACTTTAAGGAAGGGGCGGTATTAAATGAAATGATTGATCAATTAGAACAATTGCCATCAGAAATTATTCATTCTATTTCTGAAATTTATTATGAGCCAAAAGAATCGGACAAGCACCACATTACTCTTTATATGAATGACGGATTTGAGGTTAGTGCAACCATTCGCACATTTGCTCAAAAAATGATTTATTATCCATCGATTGTTAATCAAATTGATCCGAATGTGAAAGGAATCATCGATTTAGAAGTCGGTTCGTTTTTCAGGGCATATGAGACAGAAGGAGAAGTGGACGATGAGGAAGGTGAAAGTGAAGGGTAGAAATGTGATCCTTACTCTTGTCACCCTAGTGCTAGGTTTTATATTAGCCTTTTCATATAGTCATACAAGACAAGCAAAACATCAAGGTGTAATTAGCAATTCCCAATGGGAAAAGGAAGATTCATTACGTACCCAGCTAATCAGACACCAAGAAAAAACACGTCAATTACAGTCGGAATTGTTCCAAAAACAAGAACAAGTTCGCGAAATGGAACAAGAACTGTCAAAGGAAGAGCAAATCTTTTTTAACTTAGCGGAGGATGCGGAGAAATACCGGATGTTTCTTGGAAAGGTGAAAGTCAAGGGAAAAGGGGTCGAAGTCACTTTAGCAGATGGTGATTATCGCCCAGAAGAAGAAAATGTTAATAATTACTTAGTACACGAACATCATGTGTTTAAAGTTGTTAATGAGCTGTACATTGCTGGTGCTAGTGCAGTCGCCATTAATGGTCAACGATTAACACATAACTCCTACATTATTTGTGATGGCCCGGTCATTACAGTTGATGGTTATCAGCATCCAGCACCGTTTGTTATTTCCGCAATTGGCGACCCTGATGTTCTAGCTTCTGCTTTAAATATTACTGGGGGAGTTAAAGATCAGTTGGTCAATGATAACATTGTTTTTACCCTTGAAAAAAAGAATGAAATCATCCTCGAACCGATTTATGGTGATTCGTAACGTCATGAAGTAAGTTATTAAAAAGAGGGCAAGGTGAAAAGGAGTGAGTGTTGGAAAATGTATTCACTTCACAATCATAACCATCATCATTGGATTTATGCTGGCCATTCAATTTCAAACAGTTCAAAATCCAGATGTGCGGGATACACGAGACATTTGGGAACTACGGGAAGCTCTTTTAAAAGAAAAAGAGCTTCAATCGAATTTGATTAAAGAAATTCGTTCTCAAGAAGAAAAAATGGCTAAATATGAATCAGAGCGCAAGCAGAGTAAAGAACAAGCGTTACGCGAAACGTTAGAGGAATTAAAAGCAGAAGCAGGTTTAACGGATATCACGGGCCCAGGGGTTATATTAACGATTGAACCTTTACATGAAGAGTTATTATTTGGATATGAAGTCCCGCAAGTTTCACCTGTTCTACTTCAGCGGCTTGTTAATGAATTAAATAAATATGAGGCCGAGCATATCTCTATTGCAGATCAACGGGTGATTAATTCGACGGTTATTCGTGACATCAACGGGGAAACGAAAGTGAATGGTCAGTCCATTGATCAAATGCCATTAGAAATTAAGGTGGTTACAAAAGATTTTCCATCGGCAGAAAAACTATATAACTTGGTTAAAGTCTCACGTGTCGTGGAAGAGTTTTTCATTGACAATTTGCAAGTACATGTGTCGGAACCGCTAACATCGATAACAGTTCCTGCGTACAACCAAACGTTGCGTATTCGCTATTTGGAGCCTGTCAATGATAAAGGAGGAAATGGATAATGTGGCTCCCTATATTAGGACTTCTCATCGGAATTGTGCTCGGGTTATTAACCGACATTACGATTCCAGATGAGTATTCAAACTATTTGTCCATCGCTGTACTAGCGGCTCTTGATACGTTATTTGGGGGTATAAGAGCACACTTGCAAGATACCTACGATGAAAAAGTGTTTGTTTCCGGCTTTTTCTTTAATATCCTTCTTGCGGCAAGTTTAGCTTTTCTAGGTGTTCATCTTGGTGTAGACTTGTATTTAGCAGCGGTTTTTGCTTTTGGCGTTCGCCTGTTTCAAAATATCGCTGTTATTCGACGAATACTGTTACATAAATGGTCTACAACCAATGAAAAAACAGAAAAAAATTGATTTTTTTAGAGGGATAAAAACATTTTTGACGAATATTTTTAGAAGATATTTTTTCATTTCCTTGGTAATTTTCATCTTGTAAGTATTGGATTTGTGAAGGAGGTGCCACAGGATGAACAGCAATGAAATTTTTGTAAGTATCGATATTGGTACTTCAACCATTAAAGTTATCATTGGCGAGATGGTCAATGATTCCTTAAATATAATTGGAGTTGGTAATATACCTTCAGAGGGCATAAAAAAAGGCTCTGTAGTTGACATAGATGCAACTGTTCAATCTATTAAAAAAGCGGTAGACCAAGCCGAAAGAATGATTGGGATGAACATCAATCAAGTGATTGTCGGTGTTTCTGGTAATCACGTTATGTTACAACCGTGTCACGGGGTCGTTGCCGTTTCGAGTGAAAACCGTGAAATAACCGATGAAGATGTGGCTAGGGTGATGGATGCAGCCCAAGTGATTTCCATTCCTCCTGAGCGTGAAATTATTAATGTCATCCCAAAACAATTTATCGTGGATGGATTGGATGGAATCAACGACCCGCGAGGAATGATTGGTGTTCGCCTAGAAATGGAAGGTACCATCATTACTGGTTCCAAAACAATGTTACATAACACTTTAAGATGCGTGGAACGAGCTGGGTTAGAAATTGTTGATATCGTGCTCCAACCCCTTGCTGCTGGGGCTATTGCCTTATCAAAAGATGAATTAAATATGGGTACGGCACTAATCGATATTGGAGGAGGATCAACAACCGTTGCTTATTTTGAACATGGGCATCTTCAAGGTACATGCGTCCTCCCAGTTGGAGGAGACCATATTACAAAAGATTTATCGATCGGTTTAAAAACAACAACGGAAGATGCAGAACGAATCAAGAAAAAATATGGTTACGCTTTTTATGACCATGCTTCTGAAGAAGAAGTGTTTAGCGTTCCGATTATTGGAAGTGATCAACACCAACAGTTTAATCAATTAGAAGTTGCTGATATTATTGAAGCTAGATTAGAAGAAACATTTGATCTTGTACTACATGAATTAAAACGAATGGGTGTACATGATATACCAGGTGGATTTGTCCTAACTGGTGGTGTCGCTAACATACCTGGTATTTTAGAATTAGCTCAATTTGTCTTCCATAATCGTGTACGCATTGCCGTACCTGACTACATCGGTGTCAGAGAGCCTCAATATACAACATCTGTTGGGCTCATAAAGTATGCTTACAAGACTGCCAGAATACAAGGCAGAAAGGTAAGCGCAAGCCCAATTCCTGTTGAGATACCTGAGAAAAACACAGTGAAAACTGTCCAGTCGAAGGGGAAGGTAGAGAATAAACCAACTAAACAGGAAGATAAACTTTCAACAAAAATGAAAAAATTCTTTGGTTACTTTTTTGAGTAAATACATCTATTGGAATATCGACGAATTAGGAGGATTTTGCCATGTTGGAGTTTGATACGAATTTAGACCAATTTGCCACAATAAAAGTTATAGGTGTTGGTGGTGGCGGAAACAACGCTGTCAACCGAATGATTGAACATGGTGTTCAAGGGGTAGAATTTATTGCTGTTAATACGGACGCACAAGCTTTAAATCTATCAAAAGCTGAAATTAAAATGCAAATCGGTGCAAAATTAACACGTGGTCTTGGTGCTGGGGCAAATCCAGAAGTAGGTAAAAAAGCGGCCGAAGAAAGTAAAGAGCAAATTGAGGAAGCTTTAAAAGGAGCAGATATGGTATTCGTTACTGCTGGTATGGGCGGTGGTACGGGTACCGGAGCTGCACCAGTAATCGCTCAAATTGCTCGCGATTTAGGAGCCTTAACTGTAGGTGTAGTAACACGCCCATTTACGTTCGAAGGTCGCAAACGTGCCACTCAAGCACAAGGCGGAATTGCTGCGATGAAAGAAGCAGTTGATACGTTAATCGTTATTCCAAACGACCGTCTTCTAGAAATTGTTGATAAGAGTACGCCAATGCTAGAAGCGTTCCGTGAAGCTGACAATGTATTACGTCAAGGTGTACAAGGAATTTCAGACTTAATTGCCGTTCCTGGTTTAATCAACCTTGACTTTGCCGATGTAAAAACAATTATGTCTAATAAAGGATCGGCTTTAATGGGTATTGGTGTTGCATCTGGTGAAAACCGCGCGGCTGAGGCAGCTAAAAAAGCGATTTCCAGCCCGTTATTAGAAACATCCATTGACGGTGCTCAAGGCGTATTAATGAATATTACAGGTGGTACAAATTTAAGCCTATATGAAGTTCAAGAAGCAGCTGACATTGTCGCTTCTGCCTCTGACCAAGATGTGAACATGATATTCGGTTCCGTTATTAACGAAAATTTGAAAGACGAGATTGTTGTGACAGTAATTGCAACAGGGTTTAATGAAGAAGCCATTCAAACGAAACAATCCCGTCCAAACTTAAATCAAGTGCGAACAAATAATACCAATGTTCAACCAAAAAGAGAAGTAAAACGTGAGGAGCCACAAACGATGGAATCCAATCGTAGCTCCAATCAGTCGATAGAAGAAACACTTGATATTCCAACATTCTTACGTAATCGCAATCGTCGTCGTTAATGGGAAAAGACCTGACAAGTGTCGGTACGAGTGCTGGCACTTGGCGGGTCTTTTTTCATTAAGCTATGTTATATTTTCATTGTTGATTTTTAGCAAGTTGTTCACACGGCGGCGACTCCAGCGGGAACAAGAAGCCGCAAGACCCATACTTGAGCGTAGCGAGGGAAGCGGCTTGCCCGCGGAAAGCGTCCGCCACAAGCGTAATGTATAAATATCAACAGTAACATTTAATAGAGCTTTTCCTTAAATGAATTTAGTTAAACAATCCTCATTTTAGAAAAATTCCCCTAATCAAAAGAATACGAAACAAGACTTCCGAATATGTATGTACCCCAATGACAAATTTCGAGAAAATGAACAAAAATATGTTTGGAATTCCTTACATAAACTGACACCTTTTGACTAACCTCATGCGGTATACTTTCCGTAATAGGAAGGGAGCGCTCGGTGAAGGAGGAGAAAAGTGACCGTTTACCTCGATGTCATTTGGTTGTTAAACTGGTTAGTCGATTGTTTGTTGCTGATGATGACGGGCTGGATATTAAAACAATCGATTCCAAGGTGGAGGTATGTTGTAGGAGGATTTATCGGTTCTCTCGTTATTCTATTCAGCATTACTCCTGTTAGTTCTTACATCCAACATCCCATCAGTAAATTGTTTGTTTCCGTGTTGATGGTTTGGTTCGTCTTTCGGTTTCGACGTTTCACTTATTTTTTAAAATCGTTATTGACCTTTTATTTTACAACCTTTTTGTTTGGGGGATTTTTAATCGGGCTTCATTATTTTATTCAATTTGATTCATCCATAGAAGTATCGATTTATTCGTCTCTTTCCAAAGGATTTGGCGACCCGATTAGTTGGGTGTTTGTAATGTTTGGACTACCTCTTGCTTGGTATTTTACAAAAAGTCGAATTGACCATATGGAACATATTCAAATTCAATATGACAGATGGGTACAAGTGGAAGTTTTATTAAACGGGGAGACTTTTCACTGGATAGGTCTTATTGATAGTGGGAACCAACTCGTAGATCCGATTAGTCAATCTCCAGTAATGATTGCCTCCATTAAAGGTATGGAAGAGCGGTTTCCAGCTGATGTCGTTCATCTTGCAAAGTTCCCTGATGATTTATTGAATTCGTCGATAACGCTTCCGCATGAATGGGAAGATCGTATTCGTATTCTTCCAACGAAAGTTGTCGGTAATGATCAACAATTACTCATTGCCTATAAAGTTGACTATGTAAAAATTACGACGAACGATCATCAAACCTTTATACCAGAAAAAGCATTGGTCGTATTATCAACACAACAATTGTCCTCTGATCAAACATTCCACTGTATTGTCCATCCGAAAATGGTGACAGGAATCCCGGTTTCAACCGCCTCATAAACAGCTTGTTCCTATAAAAAATTTTATCTTAAAGGAGGAGTCTATGATGAAGAATTGGCGCATTCTTTTATCTTATCTTTGGTACAAACTATTAATTAAATTGGGAATTAAGACAGACGAAATATATTATATTGGTGGCAGCGAAGCGTTACCTCCTCCGTTAACAAAAGAAGAAGAGGAAATGTTATTAAAAAAATTACCCAAGGGGGATAAGGCGGCTCGCTCACTGCTCATAGAACGTAACTTGCGACTCGTTGTCTATATTGCTAGGAAATTTGAAAATACGGGGATAAACATCGAAGACTTAATTAGCATCGGGACCATCGGCTTAATTAAAGCTGTAAATACGTTTAATCCAGAGAAAAAAATTAAGCTCGCTACATATGCGTCTCGCTGTATTGAAAACGAAATATTAATGTATTTGCGGAGAAATAATAAAATCCGAGCAGAAGTGTCGTTCGATGAACCGTTAAATATTGATTGGGACGGAAATGAATTACTACTTTCTGATGTTCTAGGAACCGATGACGATATTATAACGAGAGATTTAGAAGCAAACGTCGACCGAAAATTACTACAAAAAGCGTTGCATCAACTTTCCGATCGAGAAAAACAAATTATGGAGCTTCGCTTTGGGCTATCAGGAGAAGAAGAAAAAACGCAAAAAGATGTCGCGGATATGCTAGGAATTTCTCAGTCATACATTTCTCGTTTAGAAAAACGCATCATTAAACGATTACGAAAAGAATTTAACAAGATGGTGTAAAATTTTTTCTCTAATTTACAACGTAAGTAGGACAAGGGCTCCGCGTTTCTAACGGTTTTGGTGATGCATATTTTTCCCTCGCAAGGAGATACTTAACTTTGTACAAGAGCTCCTGTGAGGAGGGGAAGTCTGTGTCACGTAACAAAGTTGAAATTTGCGGTGTAGATACCTCCAAATTACCTGTATTAAAGAACGAAGAAATGCGCGAGCTCTTTCGCCAAATGCAAGCGGGAGATCTTTCTGCGAGGGAAAAGCTCGTCAATGGAAACTTACGCCTTGTATTAAGCGTCATTCAACGATTTAACAATCGGGGAGAATATGTCGATGATTTGTTTCAAGTTGGATGCATTGGCTTAATGAAATCCATTGATAATTTTGATCTAAGTCAAAATGTTAAATTTTCAACGTATGCGGTCCCAATGATTATCGGAGAAATTCGACGCTATTTACGTGATAATAATCCGATTCGGGTATCACGTTCATTACGGGATATTGCGTATAAAGCTTTGCAAGTCCGTGAACGTCTGATGTCAGAAACGTCAAGGGAACCGACGGCTGAAGAAATTGCGAAAGAATTAGAAGTTTCTCATGAAGAAGTAGTATTTGCATTAGATGCAATTCAAGACCCTGTTTCCCTGTTCGAACCGATTTACAATGATGGGGGAGACCCGATTTATGTGATGGATCAATTAAGTGATGAACGAAATAAAGATAGTCAATGGATTGAAGAAATCGCGTTAAAAGAGGGCTTAAGAAGA
Organism: Bacillus sp. (in: firmicutes); assembly: GCA_017656295.1. NCBI lineage: Bacteria > Bacillati > Bacillota > Bacilli > Caryophanales > Bacillaceae > Bacillus > Bacillus sp. (in: firmicutes). The sequence continues at coordinate 96,358 of JACDOC010000002.1, forward strand.
TTAAATGAGCGGGAAAAAATGATTATTCGCAAACGCTTTTTCCAAGGGAAGACACAGATGGAAGTGGCCGAAGAAATCGGTATCTCCCAAGCTCAAGTGTCACGGTTAGAAAAAGCAGCGATCAAACAAATGAATAAAAATATTCATTAGTGCTCCCAATTTGTGGAGCCTTTTTTTATTTATGGAATTTTTGAATACAACTTGTCTAAAACTCATGAAGTTCTTTTCATTCCGCATATATTGAAAGTAAATAGAGTGAAAAGTGAGGGACAAAAATGGTAAGAATTTCAGAATTTCAAATAAAAGATGTTGTGAACATTTCGGACGGCCGTCGATTAGGAAACATTGTCGATTTTGAAATTAATACAGACACTGGAAAAATAACCGCAGTGATTATTGGAGGAAGCGGGAAACTATTTGGTTTTCTAGGAAAAGATGACGACTTATATATACCATGGACACAAATTGTAAAAATTGGTGCCGATGTTATTCTTGTTCGCTTAAAAGAGTCAACAACGTTTCAATATCAATTAGAAAAGCCAAAAGAGTGACGAAAGAAACCACAAATATGTTAAACTAAAGAAAAAAGAAATGGAGAAATGTGGATGAGTGAACCAATGTTAAAGCTGGATTCTTCATACTACACGATTCCTGTATGGACGAATGTGGATTCCGAGCTTGTTGTCGGCTTTTCAACAAAACAGTTACCGACCAACGGGAATGGGAATTTGGCCTTTCACGTCACAAACGATTGGAAAACTGTTCAAGTGAACCGTCAACAGCTTGCCAATGCCCTTTCGTTCCCTGTTCAACATTGGGTAGGAGCTGAACAAACACATGAAAGCCGTATCGTAAAAGTGCAAAGAAAACATCGTGGAAGAGGGGCTCTCGATTATTCGACGAGCTTTCCTCATACGGATGGATTTTACACAACGGAGAAAGGGATTTTACTTACCCTTTGTTATGCTGATTGTGTCCCGCTTTATTTCCGTGCACGAAACTGTCCAATCATCGGTGTAGCGCATGCAGGGTGGAAAGGAACCGTACGAAATATTGCCGGGCAAATGATTGATACTTTTAAAAAGGAAGGCGTATCTCCAGCCGATATTGAAGTGGTTATTGGTCCATCCATATGTTCAGCGTGTTATATCGTGGATGATAAAGTGATCAATTTAGTGAAAAAGACGGTAGAACATGGTGTCGAAAATATCTATAATGAAGTAAAGCCAGGTCAATACGAACTTGATTTAAAAAAAGTCAATAAATTGCTTTTAATTCAAGCCGGTGTGAAAAGAGAACACATCCAGACAAGTTCCTTATGTACTTCATGCAAAGAAGAAGATTTTTTCTCCCATCGACGTGACAAAGGGAATGCGGGACGAATGTTAGCGTTTATTGGTTGGAAGGAGGATCGTTCTAAATGAGTGTCAAAGAAAATTTACAAATCATTGAACAAAACATCAAAGAAGCGTGTGAACGGTCCAACCGTAACAAAGAAGAGGTTCAAATTATTGCCGTTACGAAATATGTAAGCAATGAGCGGGCGCAAGAAGCGTTAGAGGCAGGAATTATCCATCTTGGAGAAAATCGCGATGATGGCTTTTTAAAAAAATGGGAACAATTTCAGGACAAGCCTATATGGCATTTCATCGGTACGTTACAATCACGTAAAGTAAAAAATATCATAGACAAAGTTGATTACATACATTCGTTGGACCGTTTATCATTGGCGAAAGAAATTCAAAAACGGGCGTCCAAACCGATCAAGTGTTTTGTACAAGTGAACGTATCCGGAGAAGAGTCTAAGCATGGGCTCAGACCGGATGAACTCATCCCGTTTATTGAGCAATTAGCTTCTTTTGACCGCATTGTCGTTGTGGGACTGATGACGATGGCACCATTTACAGATGACGAAACGTTGATTAGACGTTGTTTTCAACAATTGAAAACTTTACAATTAAAGGTACAAGCACTAAATAAAAAATACGCACCGTGTACCGAATTATCGATGGGCATGTCGAACGACTATATCATCGCCGTAGAAGAGGGAGCTACCTTTGTGCGAATCGGTTCGTCTTTAGTCGGTGAATAGTGATAGGAGGTGGAAAAGATGGGCATTAAATCAAAATTAAAAACGTTTTTCTTTTTAGACGATGAATTCGAAAATGAGGAAGAATACATAGAGGAACAACTCCCGGCCGTCCAAAAATCGCAAGCGAAACAAAATGTTGTTAGCTTACAAAGTGTACAAAAGTCTTCCAAAGTCGTATTAGTCGAACCACGTGTTTATGCAGAAGCGCAAGATATTGCTGATCATTTAAAAAATCGCCGGGCGGTTGTTGTCAATTTGCAACGCATTCAACACGATCAAGCAAAGCGAATTGTAGACTTTTTAAGTGGAACGGTTTATGCTATTGGAGGAGATATTCAACGAATCGGAATGAATATTTTCTTATGTACACCGGATAATGTAGAAGTAAGTGGGAACATTTCCGACTTTGTGATGGAGGACAATTACGAAGATTCGAGGTGGTAATAAAAAGAATGGATACGATATTTGTACTTTTATTAAAACTTATTGAAATTTATTCATGGGCACTAATTATTTATATTTTAATGTCCTGGTTTCCAAACGCTAGAGAATCCAGCATCGGCCAATTTTTAGCTCGTATATGTGAACCGTATTTAGAGCCGTTTCGCCGCTTTATCCCACCTATCGGGATGATTGATATTTCACCAATTGTGGCTTTTATTGTTTTAAATTTAGCTTCAAGAGGGTTAGTCCAATTGTATTATTGGTTTTAAAAGAATCGGGGATAGCCCCGATTTTTCTTTTCTCCTTCATAATATTTCAACAAAGGAGTTCTCGCCATATGGAAGGAATTTATCAACATTTCCGACCGGAAGAAAAAGATTTTATCGATAAAGTGATAGCGTGGAAATCCGAAGTAGAAATGATGTATGCTCCGAAATTGACGGACTTTTTAGATCCGAGACAACAGTTTTTAACGAAATCAATCGTCGGAAGCGGTGATATAAACGTCCAATTTTTTGGGGGAAATCCCACAGCTGAGCGAAAGCGAGCGCTGTTGTACCCGTCCTATTACTCCCCAGAAGAACAAGATTTTGACATCGTGCTCTTTGAATTAAAATATCCGACCAAATTTGTTCAATTGGACCATCGCCAAGTGCTTGGCACCTTACTTTCTTTAGGTATAAAACGTGAGAAGTTTGGCGACATTATAGTCAACAATGGTCGAATCCAATTTTTGGTTGTAGCGGAATTAGCGTCGTTTATCGAAATGCACCTGCAAAAGGTTGGAAAAGCATCTGTAAAAGTGGAACGACTCCCGCTTTCGGACATCATGAATCATGCTGAAGAATGGCAGGAAAAACAGACGACGGTATCCTCGCTACGGTTAGATGTTGTTCTTTCTGGAATCACCAATTTATCTCGTCAAAAAGTACAAAGTATGATTAAAAATGGTCTCGTCAAAGTGAATTGGCAGCTCATTGATGAACCTTCGTTTATTTGTCAAGAAGGTGATATCCTTTCCGTGAAAGGATTCGGACGAAGTAAGCTATTTTCTATAGACGGCCAAACGAAAAAAGAAAAATGGCGTATCACCATGGGAATCTTAAAATAAGGGTGTTTGAGTTGAAGGCGGTTTTATGTTTTAAAATTATTTGTTTCTAACAGCGGGCCAAGGCCGTCGAAAAAAATGCAATAATTGCAAAGAAAATCTCATCGAATTTGCAGGAATTTCCCCACAAACTGTCGAAACATCTGTATAATAAAAATACATGATTCAGTTGTGGAGGTGGCAGCATGCCTTTAACACCGTTAGACATACATAACAAAGAATTCAGCCGAGGTTTTCGAGGGTATGATGAAGATGAAGTTAATGAGTTTTTAGACCAAGTCATTAAAGATTACGAATTATTGATTCGTGAAAAGCGCGAATTAGAAGAAAAATTAGCTTCGTTAAACGAGCGTTTAAGTCATTTTACAAATATAGAAGAAACGCTCAATAAATCGATTGTCGTTGCTCAAGAAGCGGCGGAAGAAGTAAAGCGAAATGCCCAAAAAGAGGCGAAGTTAATCATTCGTGAAGCGGAGAAAAACGCTGACCGTATTGTAAACGAAGCGTTAGCAAAAGCGAGAAAAATTGCTCTTGAAATTGAAGAGTTGAAAAAACAGTCGAAAGTATTCCGTACGCGCTTCCGCATGCTTATTGAAGCCCAGTTAGATTTAGTAAACAGCGAAGACTGGGATCAATTAATGGAATTTGAAATTGACGCTACTGAATTAAAAGCATTAGAAGAGGAAGATAGCCTAGCGTAAGGACCTTGACGAAATCCATGGGAATTACATATAATTTAAAAACAAGTGGATGATAGAAAAAGCGATGATAGGGACAGTACAGTGCTCAAGCGCCTTTTTCAAGCGAGTCAGGGACGGTGGAAGCCTGATAGAAGGTGAGTGCTGGAAAATCACCCTAGAGCTCCTTTTCGAACGAGCCATTTAGTAGAAAAGGACGGATTATTCACGTTACGAATACTGAGTGGACAGATGGACTCGTCTGTCTATAAGGGTGGTACCGCGGGAATGTATACCTTCTCGTCCCTTTTGGGATGAGAAGGTTTTTTTATTGATACTTAGGATAAATAGGAGGATGAACATGGACTATAAAGAAACGTTATTAATGCCGAAAACGGATTTTCCAATGCGCGGAAATTTACCGAAGCGCGAACCGGAAATTCAGAAAAAATGGGATGAAATGGACATTTATAAAAAAGTGCAAGAGCGCACGAAAGGTCGTCCGCTATTCATTCTACATGATGGACCTCCGTACGCGAACGGAGATATTCACATGGGGCATGCGCTAAATAAAATTTTAAAAGACTTTATCGTCCGTTATAAATCAATGACAGGTTATTGTGCACCATATGTACCAGGTTGGGATACGCACGGTCTTCCGATTGAGCAAGCGTTAACGAACAAAGGCGTCAACCGTAAAGAAATGTCGGTTGCTGAATTCCGTAAACTATGTGAGGAATATGCATATGAGCAAATTAATAACCAACGCGAACAATTTAAACGTCTCGGTGTTCGTGGTGATTGGCAAAACCCTTATATTACGCTAAAACCTGAGTACGAAGCACAGCAAATTAAAGTATTCGGGGAAATGGCGAAAAAAGGTTATATTTATAAAGGGTTAAAGCCAGTTTACTGGTCTCCATCCAGTGAATCGGCTTTAGCTGAAGCAGAAATCGAATACAAAGATAAACGCTCTCCATCCATTTACGTTGCTTTCTCTGTGAAAGATGGAAAAGGCGTATTAGACGAAGGGACAAAAATCGTCATTTGGACGACAACTCCATGGACGATTCCAGCCAACCTTGGAATTGCTGTTCATCCTGAACTTGACTACGTTGTCGTAAAAGTAGACAACGAACATTTCGTGGTAGCGGAAGCGTTATTAGAAGAAGTTGCGAAAACAGTGGAATGGGAGTCTTATGAAGTTGTTAAAACGGTCAAAGGTGCCGAATTAGAATATGTTGTGGCGAAACATCCACTTTATGACCGTGATTCGTTAGTTATCCTTGGCGATCACGTTACAACAGACTCCGGTACGGGCTGCGTTCATACAGCTCCTGGTCACGGGGAAGACGACTTCCGTGTTGGACAGCAATACGGATTAGATGTATTATGTCCAGTTGACGAAAAAGGATATATGACGAACGAAGCGCCTGGATTTGAAGGGTTGTTCTACGATGATGCCAACAAACCAATTACGCAAAAATTAGAAGAAGTGGGTGCATTATTAAAACTACAATTTATTACTCACTCTTATCCGCACGACTGGCGTACGAAAAAACCGGTTATTTTCCGGGCGACAGCACAATGGTTCGCATCCATTGACAAATTCCGAGATGAATTATTAGAAGCTGTAAAAGAAACGAAATGGGTGCCTGCTTGGGGAGAAACTCGTCTTTACAACATGATTCGTGATCGTGGCGATTGGTGTATTTCTCGTCAACGGGCATGGGGCGTACCAATTCCGGTATTCTACGCAGAAAACGGGGAAGCAATCATTACCGATGAAACGATCGAACATGTAGCGAACTTGTTCCGTGAGCACGGCTCAAACGTATGGTTCGAACGGGAAGCAAAAGACTTATTACCAGAAGGATTTACGCACCCAGGTAGCCCGAACGGCAAGTTCACTAAAGAAACCGATATTATGGACGTTTGGTTTGACTCTGGTTCTTCCCATCAAGCGGTACTTGTCGAACGAGATGATTTAGATCGTCCAGCTGACCTTTATTTAGAAGGATCTGACCAATATCGCGGTTGGTTTAACTCTTCCTTAACAACAGCGGTCGCTGTAACAGGAAAAGCTCCATACAAAGGTGTCTTAAGCCACGGATTTGCGCTTGACGGTGAAGGGCGTAAAATGAGTAAATCGCTCGGTAACGTCGTCGTTCCAGCGAAAGTAATGAATCAATTAGGTGCGGATATTTTACGCCTTTGGGTTGCATCTGTCGATTATCAAGCGGACGTCCGCGTATCTGATGCGATTTTAAAACAAGTCGCCGAAGTGTATCGCAAAATCCGCAACACGTTCCGTTTCTTACTTGGTAACTTAGCGGACTTCGACCCAACAAAAGATAAAGTGGCTTATGAACAGTTACGTGAAGTAGACCAATTCATGCTTGTCAAACTAAACAAATTAATCAAGCATGTACGCGAAGCTTATGAGACGTATGAATATGCCAGCATCTATCATGCGGTCAACAACTTCTGTACGCTTGATTTAAGTGCCTTCTATCTTGATTATGCAAAAGACATTTTATACTGCGAGGCACCAAATAACCATGAACGCCGCTCCATGCAAACAGTGCTTTACGAGTGCTTAGTTGCTTTAGCCAAACTAATGTCACCAATTATTTCACACACAGCGGATGAAGTGTGGTCCTACATTCCTGGCGTAGAGGAAGAAAGCGTTCAATTAACAGATATGCCAGAATACGTTGACCTACCAAATGCTGATCAATTAGAAGAAAAATGGAACGCGTTTATGAAGATTCGTGACGATGTATTAAAAGCATTAGAAGAAGCGCGTAACGAAAAAGTCATTGGTAAATCATTACAAGCGAAATTAACACTTTACGTCAACGACAAAACCAAACAATTGCTTAACTCTATTGAAGAAAACTTAGAGCAATTGTTTATCGTATCCGCCTTTGAAGTGGCTGGTACAGTCGAAGAGGCACCAGAAAACGCTCTTAAACTGGAACATGCCACGATCGTTGTTGAAAAAGCGGAAGGAGAAACGTGTGAGCGTTGCTGGAACGTAACTAAAGATGTTGGAGCAGACAACGAACATCCAACATTATGCCAACGCTGTGCAACTGTGGTGAAAGAGCATTATACAAATGTATAAGATATTTAAACATAGAGGTGTCACATGGCACCTCTTTTTTCGTTAGGCTATGTTATATATCATTGTTGATTTTTAGCAAGTTGTTCACACGGCGGCGACTCAGCGGGAACATAAAGCCAGACATGACCCTGGACTGAGAGTATAGAGAGGGAAGCGGCTTGCGGCTTGCCCGCGGAATGCGTCTGCCATAAGCGAAATGTATAAATATCAACAGTATCATTTAACAGACAATCATGCTAAGAAAAATTGGCACAGCGATAAATGTAATAACAGCAAAAGTTATCCACAGGGTAGAGCCTTTCGTTAAAATCTGTGTCCAATAGAAGAAATTGAAAGGTACTGTCTCCTTGTTCGTAGGGAAAGTTAAAAGTAAACGGGGGGATGGTTCAATGGAGAACATTAATAGCGTACTTATGGCATTAAAGAAAGATTTGCAAAACTTTTCGAGTTCCGATGTCCACGTTCGTTCAACGATGGAAAAAGAATTAATTGATATTAATTACGCTCTAGAAAAATGGGAAAATGGACAATTCGGTATATGCGAATGTTGCGGAAAACCAATTCCTACTGAATGGCTGACAGTTATTCCTACGATACGTACGATGGATGACTGGTGGGAAATAAAACAGTATTATCGAAAACCAATTCCATTTATATAATTGTCCACAAAAAACAATTTATGCTAAAATGCAAAGGTAACGATGCCGTAGATATGGAGGTTGCCTTTGTGATTCACTACATAATTGCGTTATTTGTTATTTTATTGGATCAATTTACAAAATGGCTCATTGTAAAAAAGATGGAGCTTGGCGAAAGCATTGAAATTATTGAAAATGTGTTATACATTACATCGCACAGAAACCGTGGAGCTGCCTGGGGTATTTTACAAGGGCAAATGTGGTTTTTTTACATCATCACAATCGTTGTCATTATCGGAATTATTTATTACATGCACACGCATGCCAAAGGAAAACCGCTCCTCCGCCTAAGTTTAGCGTTTATGCTTGGCGGAGCGATTGGAAATTTTATTGATCGAGTTTTTCGAAAAGAAGTGGTCGATTTTATCAACACGTATATTTTTACGTATGATTTTCCGATTTTTAATATCGCCGATTCGTCTTTAACGATCGGTGTCGTGTTACTCTTTATCGACATGATTCGTGAAGAACGACTAGCAAAGAAGGAGAAGGCTTATGGAAATAATGGAACACATCATTGATGAGGAACAAGAAAACGTCCGTATTGATAAAGTGATTAGTTCCTTAAATGAGGAATGGTCACGGACGCAAGTGCAGCAATGGATTAAAGACGGAAATGTGATGGTAAACGGTAAACCAGTCAAACCGAATTACAAATGTGCCTTGAACGATCGAATTACGATTGAAATTCCTGAACCTGAACCATTGGAAGTTGAACCAGAAGAAATGGATTTAGACATATATTATGAAGACAAAGACGTGCTTGTAGTCAATAAACCAAAAGGGATGGTTGTTCATCCGGCACCAGGACATACGACTGGAACGTTAGTGAACGGATTAATGGCGCATTGTAAAGATTTATCCGGTATTAATGGCGTGATGCGCCCAGGAATTGTTCACCGAATCGATAAAGATACGTCCGGTTTACTCATGGTGGCCAAAAATGATCTCGCTCATGAACGATTGGTCGAACAATTAGTAGAGAAGACGGTTACTCGAAAATATTATGCCATTGTGCATGGGGTCATTCCGCATGAGGTAGGAACAATCGATGCCCCAATTGGCAGGGACCCAAAAGACCGACAAAGCATGGCTGTTGTCGATAATGGGAAGCCAGCCGTTACGCATTTTCGCGTCCTTGAACGGTTAAAAGATTTCACTTTCATTGAATGCGAGCTCGAAACAGGTCGTACGCATCAAATACGCGTGCATATGAAGTATATCGGGTATCCGTTAGCCGGGGACCCGAAATACGGACCGAAAAAAACGATTGATGCGAACGGACAATTGTTGCATGCAGCCGTCTTAGGATTTAACCATCCACGAACAGGCGAATACATGGAATTCGAGGCCCCATTACCAAAAGACTTTCAAGATATTTTAGAACTTTTACGAAAAAGAAGTTGACATCCTTTCTATCTGTCTGTATCATGATAGTAGCTTCATAAAGTCCTTTAATACAGTCCCGTGAGGCTGAGAAGGAAACGGTTATTGAAGATAGGAGTCGTCTATCTATCCTTAGGAGAACTGTACCCTCTTGCCGAACGGTGAGAGGGTTTTTATTTTTCCCGTTTCCACAGTAGAAATGAGGTGACAAGAGATGGTACCAAAAGCGATGGTACTGGATGAACAAGCGATTCGACGAGCGTTAACACGCATCGCTCATGAAATTATCGAGCGAAATAAAGGAATTGACGATTGTGTGCTTGTCGGTATCCGGACGAGAGGAATTTACTTAGCCCAACGATTAGCCGAAAAAATTGAACAAATTGAAGGGCAAGCGGTTCCAGTTGGTGAGCTCGATATTACCCTTTATCGGGACGATTTAAGTAAAATCTCACCAGATAAAGAACCAAAAGTGAAAGGATCCGAAATTCCTGTATCCATTCAGGATAAAAAAGTCATTTTAGTCGATGATGTATTGTATACAGGAAGAACGGTCCGCGCGGCGATGGATGCGCTCATTGATATCGAGCGGCCAGCAGCGATTCAACTGGCGGTATTAGTCGATCGCGGTCACCGGGAGCTGCCGATTCGCGCTGATTTTGTCGGTAAAAATATTCCTACATCCCGAACCGAAAAAATTGTTGTGCAACTAAAAGAAGTGGATGAAAATGATAGCGTAACGATTCATGAAAACTAAATAGGAAAGTCCTTTTAAAAGCAGTCCAGAGAGGCTGACAAAGGGCGGAAAACATCCTCCACCGACTTTACATAAGTGTCGACTATCTTTAAGTAGGATGTATATACCCTCTTTGTACCTTCTGGACGGTGCAAAGAGGGTTTTTTATACGAAATAAAAAGGAGGATCTAAAATGAAACAAAAACGTGACGTAGCTTTAGATGTACAAGATGTACCTAAATTAAGCCAATGGTTTAGCCTGAGTATTCAGCACTTGTTTGCGATGTTCGGGGCAACGATCCTTGTTCCTTTCCTTGTCGGTTTAAGCCCGGGTGTGGCTTTAATTTCAAGTGGTTTAGGAACGTTAGCGTATTTACTGATAACAAGAGGTCAAATACCAGCTTATTTAGGATCATCGTTCGCCTTTATTGCTCCGATTATTTCGGCTAAAGCGATCGGGGGTCCAGAAGGGGCTATGGTTGGTAGCTTTTTAGCTGGACTTGTGTATGGGGTAGTTGCCCTACTGATTGCGAAGTTCGGTACGAAATGGTTAATGAAATTGTTACCACCGGTTGTTGTTGGACCAGTTATTATCGTCATCGGCCTTGGGCTTGCGGGAGTTGCCGTGAATATGGCGATGTATGAAAATCCAGGAGCCGAAGAACTAGTGTATAGTACGAAACATTTTTTAGTCGCTTTATCCACTTTAGGAATTACCATCGGATGTGCGGTTTTTATGCGCGGGTTTTTCGGTCTTGTCCCTATTCTTGCCGGAATCGTTGGCGGTTATATCATCGCCTTCTTCGCCGGAATCGTTGACTTATCAGGTGTAAAAGCAGCGCCGCTTTTCGAAGTACCTGATTTTATCGTACCATTTGTCACCTATACCCCAAGCTTCTCAAAAGAAATTGCCTTAATTATGATTCCTGTCGCATTAGTAACGCTTGCGGAGCATACAGGGGACCAAATGGTGTTAAGTAAAGTGGTAGGTCGTAACTTCATCAAAAAACCAGGCTTACACCGCTCCATATTAGGAGATGGCGTTGCAACGATGATCGCTTCACTCATCGGTGGACCGCCTAACACAACGTACGGAGAAAATATCGGAGTTTTAGCCATTACAAGAGTATTTAGTGTATTCGTCATTGCCGGAGCGGCTGTGTTAGCCATTATCTTTGGGTTTATCGGAAAAATAACTGCATTAATTAGTTCTATCCCTTCAGCGGTTATGGGAGGAGTCTCTATTCTACTGTTCGGAATTATCGCATCGAGCGGGTTACGTATGCTGATTGATAATCAAGTGGATTTAGGGAAAAAGAGAAACTTAATCATCTCATCGGTCATTCTTGTCGTCGGAATCGGTGGTGCCTTTGTAAAAATAACAGATGAGTTATCCTTATCTGGTATGGCGCTTGCGGCCATCATCGGAATTCTTTTAAACCTTATTCTTCCTAATAAAGATTCAGTGTCGGAAGACGAACTGTTTGCTAAGGAATCTGAAAACAATCAAGTTGCATAAGGAAGCACCTTTTAACTAAGTCCCGTGAGACTTATAAGGGTGTTGAGAGCGCACCGTATGGGGGAAGTATACCTTCTTTCTGGATGGAGCGGTACAATAGGACGATCTTGTACACTTCAACACCCTAACGTTATGTTAGGGTGTTTTTTTTACCAAAAACTTTTCAAGTGAAGAGGAGAGACAACGGTGAAACATCTTTTTACGATCCACGATGTATCAGGAGAAGAAGTGTTTGAATTCATTCGCCTCGCACAATCATTTAAACAAGGAGATAGTTGGACGCCAACTTATCCAACGTTTGCTTTTAACCTTTTTTTTGAACCAAGCACGCGTACGAAATGTAGTTTCGAAATGGCCCAACGAAAGCTCGGCTTACAAGTCATTCCGTTTGACGTGTTATCGTCGAGCGTACAAAAGGGAGAATCCTTGTATGATACGGTGAAAACATTAGAATCCATCGGTGCAAACCTCATCGTCATCCGCCATCCTCAAGACGAATATTTTGCTGAATTAAAAGAAATCAACATTCCAATCATCAATGGAGGAGACGGTTGTGGTCATCACCCTACGCAATCGTTGCTTGATCTAATGACTATTTATGAGGAGTTCGGTACATTTGAAGCGATTAAAGTGGCCATTATCGGTGACATCAGACATAGCCGCGTCGCCAGGTCCAATGCAACTATATTAAAAAAGCTAGGAAGCGAAGTAGCATTTGCCGGACCGGATGAATGGTTTTCAGATGATTATTTACAAAATGGGATGTATCTAACAGTTGATGAAGCTACGGAATGGGCAGATGTGGTCATGTTGTTGCGGATTCAGCATGAACGGCATGTCAGTACGAGCCATTTAAAGGCGGCACAATATCACCAATTATACGGCCTAACAGAAGAGCGGGCAAAAAAGATGAAACCACAAAGTATTATTATGCATCCAGCCCCAGTTAACCGTAATGTCGAATTAGCTTCATCTCTAGTTGAGAGTGAACGCTCACGAATTTTTCAACAAATGACAAACGGTGTATTTATGCGTATGGCCATTATCAAATATTTGTTGGATACATAGGAGGGATCAAGGATGAACGGAATGATTAAAAATGGGTATGTGCTGAATCCAAACGGAGAGATAGAACAAAAAGATATACAGTTTGAAAATGGACGAATAGTAAAAATTGGAGCTAAATTACCGGCAGCAGATAATGACGTATACGATGCGAAAGGAAAGCTTGTAGTACCAGGCCTAATCGATGTCCATGTTCATTTGCGCGAACCAGGTGGTGAAAAAAAAGAAACGATTGCGACAGGGACTCTGGCGGCAGCAAAAGGAGGTTTTACAACTGTTGCTGCCATGCCCAATACACGACCTGTCCCTGATACTCCTGAGCAAATGAAATGGTTAAAGGAGCGAATTGAAGAGACGGCGCATGTTCGCGTTCTCCCTTATGCTTCAATTACCGTAAGGCAACTAGGGAAAGAACTAACGGATTTTGCAGGTTTAAAAGAAACAGGCGCGTTTGCTTTCACCGATGATGGGGTAGGGGTCCAATCAGCTGGAATGATGTACGAAGCGATGAAAAAAGCGGCTACGCTTGACATGCCGATTGTGGCCCATTGTGAAGACGAAACGTTGTTAAACGGTGGATTTGTTCATGACGGAGAATTTGCAAAAAAGCATGGTGTACGAGGGATCCCAAGCGTAAGTGAAGCGGTGCATATTGCTCGAGATGTGCTTCTTGCGGAAGCGGCCGGCTGTCATTATCACGTCTGTCACATAAGTACGAAAGAGTCCGTTCGTGTGATAAGGGATGCCAAACGAGCTGGGATTAACGTAACGGCAGAAGTGACACCGCATCACCTCCTTCTCCATGATGGAGATATTCCAACTCTTGATGGCAATTTTAAAATGAATCCTCCGTTACGAGGAAAAGAGGATCAACAAGCCTTGATTAAAGGATTGCTAGACGGAACGATTGACTTTATCGCAACCGATCACGCCCCGCATACGGAAGAAGAAAAAAACGAAGGCATGCGACTAGCACCATTCGGCATTGTCGGATTAGAAACGGCTTTTCCGCTTCTATATACGTATTTTGTCGAAAAAGGAGTTTGTACCTTAAAACAACTGGTCGATTGGTTCACGGTGAAACCAGCACGAGTGTTCGGTCTTTCGTACGGAACGCTTCAAGTAGGAGCACCAGCGGACATTACGGTCATCGATTTAGAAAAAGAAAAAGAAATTGATCCACGTACATTTGTATCGAAAGGAAAAAATACCCCATTTACAGGCTGGAAATGTAAAGGATGGCCCGTTGCTACCTTTGTAAATGGAAATATGGCTTGGCAAGAGGAGGAGATACAATCATGAAACGTCAACTCATTTTAGAAGATGGAACTTGCTTTGTTGGGGAAGGTTTCGGTTGTGAATCAGAAACGATTGGGGAAGTCGTTTTTAATACGAGTATGACGGGATATCAAGAAATTTTATCAGACCCATCCTATTGCGGACAAATTGTAACGTTAACATATCCTTTAATTGGTAATTATGGAATAAACCGAGATGACTTTGAAACGATCCAACCATCCATCAAAGGATTTATCGTTCGTGAAGTTGCTTCATATCCATCCAATTGGCGTAGTGAACAAAGTATAGATGATTATTTTAAAAAGCAAGGGATTACCGGATTAGCTGGTATCGATACGCGAAAATTGACCCGTTTGATTCGTAAGCACGGGACGCTAAAAGGAGCGATTTGTCCGCTAAATATCTCCAAAGATGAAGTTATCTCTCGTCTAAAATCGATTCAACTTCCCAGAGACCAAGTTAAACAAGTATCAACGAAGACACCGTATGCAAGCCCTGGCCGAGGTTGGCGTATCGTATTAGTCGACTTTGGGATGAAACACGGTATTTTAAGGGAGTTAAACAATCGCGATTGTTATGTCATCGTCGTACCATACAACACGACAGCGGAAGAAATCCTTCGCTTACGTCCGGACGGCGTTATGTTATCCAATGGCCCAGGAGACCCGAAAGATGTTCCAGAAGCGATTCAGATGATTCAAAGAATTTTAGGAAAAGTGCCGCTTTTCGGTATTTGCCTTGGTCACCAACTGTTCGCATTAGCGAATGGAGCGGACACGTACAAAATGAAATTCGGGCACCGCGGGGGAAATCAGCCGGTCAAAGACTTACGAACAGGCAAAGTAGCGATAACTAGTCAAAACCATGGATATGCCGTTAATCCTAAATCCATAGCGAATACACGCTTAACAGTCACGCACATTGCCTTGAATGATGAAACGATCGAAGGACTTGCTCACCTTGATTATCCAGCGTTTACGGTGCAATATCACCCGGAAGCCTCACCAGGTCCACAAGATGCGAACGGTTTATTTGATCAATTTTTACAAATGATTGCGTCACAACATAGAAAGGAGAATTTACATGCCTAAACGGACGGACATTAACAGCATTCTCGTCATCGGATCCGGACCAATCGTCATTGGTCAAGCGGCTGAGTTTGATTATGCCGGTACACAAGCATGCTTAGCCTTAAAAGAAGAAGGATATCGAGTAATCCTCGTCAACTCTAACCCAGCAACGATTATGACGGATACGGAAATTGCCGATGTGGTCTATATTGAACCCTTAACGGTCTCATTTGTTAGTCGAATTATCCGCAAAGAGCGCCCAGATGCCATCTTACCAACACTAGGGGGACAAACGGGATTAAACTTAGCGGTCCAATTAGCCCAATCAGGCGTGCTTGATGAGTGTGGTGTCGAAATACTTGGAACGAATTTATCGGCTATTGAACGAGCAGAAGACCGCGATCAGTTCCGACAATTAATGAACGAATTAAGAGAACCGATTCCTGAGAGTACCATTGTTCATACATTAATAGAAGCGTATCAATTTGTAGAAAAAGTGGGTTACCCGATTATCGTTCGTCCTGCGTTTACGCTTGGAGGAACAGGTGGCGGTATATGTGAAAATGAAGAAGATTTAGTTCGTATCGTATCATCCGGTCTTAAAAATAGTCCGGTAGGCCAATGTCTTTTGGAAAAAAGTATTGCTGGCTATAAAGAAATTGAATACGAAGTGATGCGTGACGGAAATGACAATGCCATTGTCGTTTGTAACATGGAAAATATCGATCCGGTCGGCATTCATACGGGTGACTCGATAGTCGTTGCACCTAGTCAAACGCTGAGCGACCGCGAATATCATATGTTACGCGATACATCGCTAAAAATTATTCGTGCCCTTGGAATCGAAGGGGGCTGTAATGTTCAGTTAGCGTTAGACCCACACAGCTTCCAATATTACGTCATTGAAGTAAACCCGCGGGTCAGCCGCTCATCGGCACTAGCGTCCAAAGCAACCGGTTATCCGATTGCCAAGTTAGCTGCGAAAATTGCAGTTGGGATGACACTTGATGAAATCATCAACCCGGTCACTGGAAAAACATATGCATGCTTTGAACCAGCGTTAGATTATGTAGTAACCAAGATTCCACGCTGGCCATTCGATAAGTTTGAATCGGCCAACCGTCGTTTAGGTACGCAAATGAAAGCAACTGGTGAAGTAATGGCCATCGGACGAACCTTTGAAGAATCGCTATTAAAAGCGGTCCGCTCCTTAGAAAATAACGTGTATCACTTAGAATTAAAAAATGCCGAGGCCATTGATCATCAAACGGTCGAAAAACGAATTAGAAAAGCGGGAGATGAACGACTGTTCTATATCGCTGAGGCCCTGCGCCGAAACATTTCAGTTGAAACGCTTCATGAATGGAGTCAAATTGATCGCTTTTTCCTTAAAAAAATAGAAAACATCATTCGTTTTGAAAAAGAAATAAAAGACCATCCGTTTCAGGTAGAGATTGCTCGAAAAGCGAAGCAATTTGGATTTTCCGATACCATTATCAGTAAATTGTGGGGAGTATCTGAAGAAGATGTGTACAGATGGCGTAAAGAACAAGGAATTGTGCCAACATACAAGATGGTTGACACATGTGCAGCGGAATTTGAATCGGAAACGCCGTATTTCTATGGAACGTATGAAGAGGAAAATGAATCGGTGGTTACAAATCGAAAAAGCGTCGTCGTCCTCGGTTCTGGTCCGATTCGAATTGGGCAAGGTATCGAATTTGACTATGCGACCGTACATTCTGTTTGGGCCATTAAAGAAGCTGGATATGAAGCAATCATTATCAATAACAATCCGGAAACCGTTTCAACCGACTTTAGTGTATCGGACAAATTATATTTCGAACCACTGACCATTGAAGATGTGATGAACATTATTGATTTAGAGCAACCAGAAGGGGTAATTGTTCAATTTGGTGGTCAAACGGCTATAAATTTAGCGGATAAGTTAGTGAAACGAGGCGTAAAGCTTCTAGGGACCACGTTAGAAGGCTTAGACCTGGCAGAAGACCGAGACAAGTTTGAACAAACGCTACAAGAATTACGGATTCCACAGCCTGAAGGAAGTACCGCATATTCCATTGAAGAGGCCGTCACCATCGCTAAACGAATCGGTTATCCTGTCCTCGTCCGTCCATCTTACGTATTGGGTGGCAGAGCGATGGAAATCGTCTACCATGAACAAGAGCTTTTACACTATATGGAGCATGCGGTAAAAGTGAACCCAGAACATCCGGTACTTATCGACCGTTATTTAACAGGAAAAGAAATTGAAGTCGACGCGATTTCTGATGGCAATGATGTATTCATTCCAGGAATTATGGAGCACATCGAACGAGCTGGGGTTCACTCAGGAGATTCGATTGCGGTCTATCCTCCACAAACGTTAACGCCTATTCAAAAAGAAAAAATCATTCAATATACGAAAAAAATTGCCCAAGGCTTAAACATTATCGGTCTATTAAATATTCAGTATGTCGTATCCAACGGGGAGGTCTATGTTTTAGAAGTCAATCCGCGTTCAAGTCGCACAGTACCGTTTTTAAGTAAAGTGACTAACATCCCAATGGCCAATATCGCCACCAAGGTCATTCTCGGCTATCGTCTATCCGATCTTGGATATGTTGCCGGTCTTGTTGAAGAACAGCCAGGTGTTTATGTAAAAGTACCGGTCTTTTCATTCGCCAAACTACAAGACGTAGATATTACGCTAGGTCCAGAAATGAAATCAACCGGGGAAGTTATGGGGAAAGACGTGACGTTAGAAAAAGCCTTATACAAAGGATTGATTGCCTCTGGTATGAACGTTCAAGAATACGGGTCCGTCTTGTTAACTGTGGCAGATAAAGATAAAGAAGAAGCAGTTACGATTGCTAGACGTTTTGCCAATATTGGCTACAAGCTTCTCGCTACCGAAGGAACCGCGTCATACTTAGAGCAAGCGGGCATTCCGGTGGAAAAAGTGAGAAAGATCGGAGCGGACGGACCAAACCTTTTAGATGTGATCCGCAAAGGAGATGCGCAACTCGTCATTAATACATTAACAAAAGGAAAACAACCGGAACGAGATGGCTTCCGCATTCGTCGGGCATCCGTAGAAAATGGTATTCCGTGCTTGACTTCCTTAGATACCGCTGAAGCGATCTTAACGGTGTTAGAGTCGATGACCTTTTCAAGTGACCCCATGCCATCTTTTACAAAAGTAAGTGAGGTAATCGTATGATCCAGAACGAAAACATGCTCATGGTGAGCCAACGAAAAATTGCACACCACATCTATGAAATGGTTCTAGAAGGACATCTCGTTGAACTTGCTTCGCCTGGACAATTTATTCACATTCGAGTGCACGATGGGTTTGATCCGCTCCTTAGAAGACCGATTAGCATTGCAAAAATTGATAAGGGACAAAAACGAATGACGATTATATATAGGGCAGAAGGAAAAGGAACGAGGTTGTTAGCTTGTAAACAAGCTGGCGACACCGTTGATGTGATAGGACCTTTAGGCAATGGCTTTCCGCTTCATGAATTAAAAAAAGGGCAAAAAGCATTAATTGTTGGAGGAGGAATAGGCGTTCCTCCCCTTTATGAATTGTCACGACAATTGGCGAAGCAAGAAATCGAAGTGATCCATGTGCTTGGCTTTCAAACAAAAGATGTCGTATTTTATCATGACCAGTTTGCACAATTAGGAGAAACAACAATTGCCACCGTCGATGGAACATACGGTTATCAAGGATTTGTCACCGATGTGATTGAACAAGAAGGATATGAGTTTGATTGCCTATATGCGTGTGGACCAATTCCAATGTTAAAAGCTTTGGAGGAACGTTTCGGTGATCGGAAAGGGTATATTTCATTAGAGGAACGAATGGGGTGTGGCATAGGGGCTTGCTTTGCCTGTGTATGTCCGACGTCTTCAGACTATTCGAATGATTATCGAAAAATATGCAGCGATGGACCAGTGTTTCCTTTCGGTGAGGTGATCTTATGAGCCGACTACGTATTCAACTCCCAGGACTTGATTTAAAAAATCCAGTGATGCCGGCATCGGGTTGTTTTGGATTTGGGAGAGAATTTGCCAAGCTTTTCGACTTGAGTCAGTTAGGCGCCATCATGATTAAGGCGACGACGGTAGAACCGCGTTTTGGTAATCCGACACCTCGGGTAGCAGAAACTCCGGCGGGAATGTTAAACGCCATTGGGCTGCAAAACCCTGGCTTAACCAAAGTGATGTCGGAAGAACTCCCTTGGTTGGAGCAATTTGATGTGCCGATTATAGCGAATATCGCTGGATCAAAAGAAGAAGATTACGTTGAAGTAGCTAAACATATTTCAACAGCACCAAATGTAAAAGCGCTCGAATTAAACATTTCTTGTCCAAACGTAAAAGAAGGAGGCATTTCATTCGGAACCGACCCGCTTATTGCGAAACGTCTGACAAAGAGGGTAAAAGAAGTTTCTTCCGTTCCTGTGTATGTGAAACTTTCACCAAATGTTTCTAATATCGTCTCGATGGCGAAGGCGGTGGAAGACGGTGGGGCTGACGGGTTAACGATGATTAACACCCTTGTCGGCATGCGTATCGATACTCGAACAGGTCGACCGATTTTAGCAAATGAAACCGGTGGGTTATCTGGCCCTGCGATTAAGCCGATTGCGATTCGCATGATTTATGAAGTGAGCCAACATGTTACCTTACCGATCATCGGTATGGGAGGCATTCAATCCGTGGAGGATGTGTTGGAGTTCTTTTTTGCCGGGGCAAGCGCTGTAGCTATTGGTACCGCCAATTTTGTCGATCCTTATATTTGTCCGAAACTCATCAACGAATTAGAACAAGTGCTGGAGGAACGAAAGGTAGATCACATTACAGAATTATCAGAAAGGGGATGGAGATGGCGGTGTACGAACGACCAATCATTGCGCTAGATTTTCCAACGTGGACTGAAACGGAGCAATTTTTACGACTGTTTGAAGGAGAACCGTTATTCGTCAAAGTTGGGATGGAGCTGTATTTACAAAATGGTCCTTCCATCATTTACTCTTTAAAAGAACGGAACCATCGGATTTTTTTAGACTTAAAGCTTCACGATATACCTAATACGGTGGAACAAGCGATGAAAGGCTTATCGAAGCTTGGAGTAGACATGATTAACGTTCATGCGTTAGGGGGCAAAGCAATGATGGAACGAGCGCGAGAAGGGCTAGAGGCTGGGGGATGTAGTAGAGATGACCGTCCACGATTACTGGCGGTTACTCAATTGACTTCTACTTCAGAAAAGCAAGTACATGATGAGATGAAAGTTTCCATTTCACTGAAAAACCATGTCCTTCATTTAGCATCCCTCGCTAAAGAGGCTGGTGTCGATGGCGTCGTTTGTTCCCCACATGAAGCTGGAGATATTAAACAGCATTGCGGAAAAGAGTTTTTGCGCGTTACACCTGGTATTCGCTTAGCTGGAGACAACCCGCATGATCAACATCGAATTGCTACACCGATGAAGGCACGACAATTAGGGTCATCTATGATTGTCGTTGGACGTTCCATCACAAAAGCGGAAGATCCGTTAGCTGCTTATCATCAAGTAAAAAGAGAATGGGAGGGGATGAAGTTATGAAAAAGTGGATTGTCGAACAATTATTAGAAATCGGAGCGGTATTTTTACAACCAAAAAATCCTTTCACATGGTCATCTGGTATTCGTTCCCCAATTTATTGTGATAATCGGTTAACGTTATCATACCCGGTACTACGAAAAACCATTGCCGAAGAGTTAGTCGGTCTCATTAAAGAAAAATTTTCAGATGTTGAGGTTATTGCAGGAACAGCCACAGCCGGTATTCCGCACGCAACGTTAGTGAGTGACCGCCTTGAGCTTCCACTTGTCTATGTAAGGTCCAAACCAAAGGACCACGGAAAAGGAAATCAAATTGAAGGACGGGTGCAAAAAGGTCAAAAAGTAGTAGTTATTGAAGATTTAATTTCCACTGGAGGTAGTGCACTAAAAGCGGCTCAAGCATTACAACAAGCAGGCGCACAAGTAGCTGGAATTGTATCGATTTTTACATATGAGTTAAAAATCGGTCGACAGCAAATGGAAGAAGCAGGATTCCCGGTGTATAGTCTCGTGACCTTTTCAACTTTACTTGAAACGGCAATAGAAAAAGGGGTGATTCACGAACAAGATGTTGATACGATTCAAGAGTGGCAAAACGACCCGCAAAACTGGGATCAATAATGAATGAAGAGCTGACAATGGTCGGCTCTTTTTTGTTGAGAACATAAGTTTTTACAAGAGTCGATAGAAAAAATACGATTAGTTATTAAAACAGACATCACATATTGGAAAAAGTTCATGCTTTTATTATGGAGGAAATGGGAGAAAATAATCGGCGTATAAGATTAAAATGAAGGAGTGTAGGCAAGGTGAAAAAATTAATATTTATCATTGGGCTTTTCATCTGTCTTTTGCCAACGCAAACGGCATTTGGACAAGGGACGATTACCCATACTGTTGTTCCTGGCGATACAATGTGGAAATTAGCAGTAAAATATCAAGTGGGTTTAACAGAAATTATTGAGGCAAACCCACAAATTAAAAATCCTGACTTAATTTATCCTGGGCAAAAATTAAACATACCGACTTATGATGCGATTAAAAAAATCGAACACGAAGTCATTCAGTTAACGAATCAAGAACGTGCCAAATACGGGTTACCCCCATTAAAACCGTATTGGGAGTTATCAAGGGTCGCTCGCTTTAAATCCATGGATATGCGAGATCGTGGGTATTTTTCTCATAATTCACCAACATACGGTTCTCCGTTTACGATGATTAAAAACTTCGGTATTTCCTATAGTGCCGCAGGAGAAAATATTGCCGCAGGTCAACGGACACCACAAGAGGTCGTTCGATCGTGGATGAACAGCCAAGGCCATCGCCAAAACATTTTAAGTCAAAACTATACGCATATCGGAGTTGGGTATGCAAAAGGTGGCGCATACGGTTATTACTGGACACAAATGTTTATTAGACGATAATTTCATGAGAAAAAAGGCTCTATAATTTCACCAAAGTGGAGCCTTTATTTTTACGAAATTCAGTTGTATGAACCTTCCAACTGAAAAGTGTGACAAAAAAAGGGCCTGCATCAAGCTGGCCCTATTTTATCTTTTTCAATTGTAGCACTTTTTCTTTTGAAGGAGTAACATACACGGTTTGCTGATGATCATAAATAACAAACCCAGGTTTTGCGCCACTTGGCTTTTTCACATATCGTACTTTTGTAAAATCAACCGGAACTGAGCTGGATTCGCGGCCTTTACTAAAGTAAGCCGCAATCATGGCTGCTTCAATAATCGTCTCCTCCGATGGTTCCGTACTGCGAATAACAACATGTGAACCTGGGATATCTTTTGTATGTAACCAAATTTCATCTTTTTTAGCTACTTTGTTGGTCAAGTAATCATTTTGTTTGTTATTTTTTCCAACTAAAATTTCCGTTCCGTCTGACGCTTCGTACACTTCTAAAACAGGTTGGTGTTTTTGCTTTTTCACCGTTTTTGTTTGTTTGGGGCGTAAATAGCCTTCTTCTACGAGCTCCTCGCGAATTTCTTCAATATCTTTTGGTGATGCGGTTTCAATTTGTTGTAACAGGCGATCGAAATAAGCGACTTCGTTTTCGGCTCGTTCAATTTGCTCGGTTACTACTTTTATCGCGTTACGTGCTTTTTGGTACTTGGAAAAATACCGTTGAGCATTTTCTGCCGGTGTTTTTTGCGGGTCAAGTGGAATCGTGACTGTTGAGCCATTTTCATCATAATAATTCACGACTTCAATTTCGGTCATTCCTTTTTGAATGGCGTAAATATTAGCCGTTAACAATTCACCGTATAACTGATATTTGTTTGCTTGTTGGGCATCTACTAACGTTTGCTTCAACTTTTCGATTTTAGCTTCATTTTTTTCTTTTTCTTTTTTAATAAACCGTTCCAAATCATGGGCCTGTTGCTTTACCCGGTCCCGTTCGGCTTTTCCAAAATAAAACGCATCAAGCATTTCGCTCAATGTGGAAAACGAACGAGTTTCCCCTTGAATATGTTCTAACGGAAATAAATAGAACGATTCTTTTTGACCGTACATAATACTCGGTTCGTACTCGTGATGACGGATTCGCTCCATCATTGGTAAAAAGGCTTTTGGTACGGTTGAGCGGTTTGGTAACTTCGCTTGCCACAAAATTTCTTTTGCTAATAACGGGGAAACACCTGCAAATGCTTGGACGATTTGTTTGTCTACTTTTCCGCTATTAAAGTCAAGCGCTTGTAATACATCATCTTCCCGAGCATTTAATGGATTTCGTTTATCTTGACTTGGCGGAAAAATATATGTTTGCCCTGGTAATACGGCACGGTAGCGATTGACAGCATAGGAGATATGTTTAATGCTATCTAAAATCATTTGTTTTTCTTCATCGACTAAAATTATGTTGCTATGCCGTCCCATCACTTCAATAATAAGTTGCTTCTTTGTGACATCACCTATTTCATTTCGACCTTTCACACGAATTATTATCATGCGGTCTAATTCATGTTGTGAAATTTCTTCAATAATACCTCCTTCTAAATGTTTACGTAAAAGCATGCAGAACATCGGAGGTTCTGGTGGATTTTCATAGGTCTCCTTCGTCAATTGCACCCGTGCATAAGATGGATGGGCAGAAAGTAATAGACGATAGTTCTGCCCTTTGGAACGAACAAGTAACACAATTTCTTGCTTATATGGTTGATGAATTTTATTAATACGTCCGCCGACAAGCGTTTCGGCAAGTTCGTGACACATCGCTCGCGTAAACAGTCCATCAAAAGACATGATGAAACACCCTTTACTTTAAAAATATTTTCCAACTTCCATGAATAGAAAGGAAGGTGCCTTTCACAGAATGAATAAATTATAACATTTTTTTGGACGAGTCTGAATAAGCTTCCTATGAGTATGGATTTTAGGACGGGAAGAGGGAGAGTGAATCGTTCAGATGAAGTATCATCAAATGCCAATAAAAGAGATAGAACAAGCGCTACGAACGAATAGTAAAACGGGTCTTCACGAAGAAGAAGTTCAAAAACGAAGAAAGCAGTTTGGATGGAACGAACTCGAAGAAGGGGAGAAGCCCTCTTTATTACTATTATTTTTTAGTCAATTTAAAGATTTTATGGTTCTTGTTTTATTAGCAGCTACTCTCATATCAGGCTTGTTAGGAGAATACATTGATGCTATTGCCATCATTGCTATCGTATTCATCAATGGCTTGTTAGGTTTTTTTCAAGAAAGAAAGGCGGAAAAGTCATTAGAAGCTCTAAAAGAATTGTCATCTCCCCAAGCGACCGTTCTTCGAGAAGGGAAGTGGATCACCATTCCAACGAAACAAATTGTCGTTGGGGATATTTTAAAATTTGAAATTGGTGACCGAATTGGAGCGGATGTTCGGATCATAAAGGCGAACAATTTAGAAATTGAAGAATCCGCTTTAACCGGAGAATCGGTTCCTGTCAGTAAACATGCGGATCCCATATATGAAGAAAGTGTTAGCTTAGGCGATGTCGCGAATATGGCCTTTATGGGAACGATGGTCACAAGAGGAAACGGGATAGGTATCGTAAGTGCGATCGGGATGAAAACAGCCATGGGCAATATTGCTCACCTTTTACAACATGCTGAAAGCATGACGACCCCTTTACAACGGCGTCTTGAACAATTAGGGAGAATTTTAATTACTGCAGCTCTTTTACTAACCCTGTTAGTCGTAGCTGTTGGGGTGTTACAAGGGCATGATGTGTATACGATGTTTTTAGCAGGGGTATCGCTAGCAGTAGCCGCTATCCCAGAAGGATTACCAGCGATTGTGACGGTCGTTTTATCCCTTGGTGTTCAGCGCATGATAAAAAAGAACGCCATTGTTAGGAAACTACCAGCGGTAGAAACGTTAGGGTGTGCTTCTGTTATTTGTTCCGATAAAACCGGTACGATGACCCAAAATAAAATGACCGTCACTCACTTATGGAGTGGGGGAAACTTATGGACCGTCACTGGAAATGGGTATGAACCAAGCGGTCAATTTTATCGAGCCAATCAATTAGTTCATCCCCATAACGACCGAAGTATGCACCTTTTAATGCAGTACGGATTGTTATGTTCAAACGCACAATTACAAGTGAATGAAGATCGATACTTCATTAACGGCGATCCAACGGAAGGGGCAATGGTTGTTGCCGCTTATAAGGCAGGACTGAATCGTGAACAATTGGCAACAGAATTTCTATTGGAACATGAACTTCCGTTTGATTCCAAGCGAAAAATGATGAGTGTCATTGTAAAAGATCGACAAGGTACGCGGTTTGTGGTCACGAAAGGGGCACCAGATGTACTGCTTTCCAATTGTAATGCCATCCTTTGGAACGGACAAACGGTCCCTCTATCAAAAGAAAAAGAGCGCATATGTATAGCCACAATTGAACAATTGGCTTCTCAAGCACTACGGACCATTGCGGTCGCTTATAAAAAGTTACCTAATTCTACTATACCAATGGTACCTGAAGCCATTGAACGAGATTTAACGCTTGTCGGGTTTCAAGGGATGATCGATCCACCGCGTCCAGAAGTAAAACAGGCTGTGGCCCAATGTCGTCAAGCTGGCATAAAAACCGTCATGATTACTGGGGATCATGTGATCACCGCAAAGGCAATTGCGAAACAATTAAGCATTTTACGGCCAAATGATCGCGTCATTACAGGACAACAATTAAATGACATGACGATCGAAGAGTTAGAACAAGTAGTCGAACAGACATCTGTTTTTGCGCGCGTGTCCCCTGAACATAAGTTAAAAATTGTTAAAGCCTTTCAAAACCGTGGGCATATTGTAGCGATGACTGGCGATGGAGTAAACGATGCCCCAGCGATTAAAGTAGCGGACATTGGGGTTGCCATGGGGATTACTGGAACAGATGTGACAAAAGAAGCTTCATCCCTTGTTCTTTTAGATGACCATTTTGCTACGATTAAAGAAGCGATTCAAGAGGGACGCAATATATATGAAAATATTCGTAAGTTTATTCGCTATTTACTCGCCTCCAATGTGGGAGAAATATTAGTCATGTTATTTGCGATGTTGCTCGCCTTACCACTTCCCCTCGTTCCGATACAAATTTTGTGGGTGAATTTAGTGACAGATGGGTTACCAGCCATGGCTTTAGGATTAGATCGACCTGAAGATGATGTGATGAACCGAAAACCTAGACATCCGAATGAAGGCGTCTTTGCACGCGGACTAGGTTGGAAGGTCATATCGCGAGGATTTTTAATCGGATTTGCGACGTTATTAGCCTTTTTAATAACGTATGATCAACATCCGAACGATTTAGCATACGCGCAAACATGCGCTTTTGCGACCCTTGTGTTAGCGCAATTAATTCACGTCTTTGACTGTCGCAGTGAAACCTCTATTTTTTCGAGAAATCCATTTGGCAATATGTATTTAGTGTGGGCCGTGTTATCTTCGATTGTGTTAATGATCGTTGTCATTTATTTCCCACCGTTACAACCAATTTTTCATACAGTCGCAATTGATCCAAGAGATTGGTTATTAATTATTGCTTTAAGCGCCATCCCGACCTTTTTACTAGCAGGGACATTTTTTGCAAGAAAAAGACGAAAAAGTATGCTATAATCAGAAAGGTAGTAGAGTCTTCTCTATTACCTTTTTTATTGTTTTTAAACAAAATAACATTTACTGTTATAAATACGACATTTACTTCAAATGAACATGTATAAAATACGTATAAATCGTTTACTACTAGATTGGAAGTGATTGTCATGGTTCTTAGTATGACGGGCTACGGAAGAGCGCAAGTGTCCTCAAATCAATTAGATGTTACAGTTGAAATGAAATCGGTCAATCATCGATTTAGTGAAATACAAATTCGCATGCCACGGCAACTTTTAAAATTGGAAGAAAAAATGAAGAAAATCTTGTCGCGTTTTATTCACCGAGGACGTGTTGAGGTCTTCGTAACCATAGAAGGAGAAGGACTGATTCATCGTTCGTTACATATTGACTGGGAGCTATTAGATGATTATTATCAATTAGTAAACAGAATCACAGAAAGATACAATCTCCCTAAGGATGTTACGCTTCAAGATCTCCTCATGCGGGATGAATTAATTTCGATTGAAGAAAGAGAAGAAGCAAATGAAGAAGTGGAACAGTTAGTTTTAGCCGCAGCGGAAGAAGCGGGGAAGCAATTGTTGGACATGCGCCAAAAAGAAGGCGAAGAATTACATAAAGATTTAGAGCTCCATCTACAAAAGCTTTGTACAACAGTCGAATCGTTAAAAGAATTAGCCCCTTCGGTTGTCAAAGCATATAAAGAACGGCTTGAAAAGAAAATGAAGGAATTTGCTTCCGGGGTGTTTGACGAAGCTCGATTGTTAACCGAGGTGGCAGTTTTCTCAGACAAAGCCGATATTAATGAAGAAATTACTCGTTTACTTAGCCACATTCAACAATTTCAACACACCCTGCAATTACAAGAGCCGGTTGGTCGAAAGCTGGACTTTTTAATTCAAGAAATGAACCGGGAAGTCAATACCATCGGTTCGAAAGCAAATGATTCTCACATTGCATCGAAAGTTGTTGAAATGAAAACATTTTTAGAAAAAATGAGGGAACAAGTTCAAAACATCGAGTGATGGTACCATCATAGACCATTTTAGTAGAACAGGGAGAATTGGGGGAGCAGCATGGCGATTAAATTAATAAATATTGGGTTTGGCAATATTGTATCCGCCCACCGTATTATTTCTATTGTAAGCCCGGAATCAGCACCTATCAAACGATTAATTCAAGAAGCGCGTGAAAAAGGAACGTTAATTGATGCCACATATGGTCGACGAACGCGTGCTGTCATTATTATGGATAGCGATCATGTCATTTTATCAGCCGTTCAGCCGGAAACGGTGGCCCATCGACTAGTGGATAAAGAGCTAGATGAATAATAGGGGGAACAGGAATGAAGGAAAAAGGATTGTTAATCGTTCTATCTGGCCCATCAGGTGTCGGAAAAGGAACCGTACGAAAAGCGCTTTTCGAACAAGAAAATACTCAATTTGAATATTCGATTTCAATGACGACCCGCCCACCTCGTGAAGGTGAAGTGGATGGAGTAGATTATTTCTTTAAAACCCGCGAAGAATTTGAACGATTGATTAAAGAAGGAAAACTACTTGAGTATGCTGAATATGTCGGCAACTATTACGGTACACCTGTCGATTATGTAAAAGAAACGATGGATGCTGGAAAAGACGTTTTTTTAGAAATTGAAGTCCAAGGGGCGAAGCAAGTGCGGGAAAAATTCCCAGACGGACTGTTTATTTTCCTTGCACCACCGAGCTTAGAAGAGTTAAAAAACCGCATCGTTTCTCGCGGAACTGAAACCGAAGAATTAATTATAAATCGCTTAGAAGAAGCAAAAAAAGAAATTGAAATGATGGACTTATACGATTATGTCGTAGTTAACGATCAAGTAGAACTTGCTTGCGAGCGAATTAAAGCCATCGTCAAAGCGGAGCATTGTCGACGTGAACGTGTGGCGAAATTGTATAAAAAAATGTTGGAGGGTGAGAAGTAATGTTATATCCATCCATTGATTCTTTAATGAACAAAATAGATTCTAAATACTCTTTAGTTACAATTGCGGCTAAACGTGCCCGTCAATTACAAGGCAAAGAAGAAGGCATTTTAGAAAAGTACGTATCACAAAAATTTGTTGGTAAAGCGTTAGAAGAAATTGATGCTGAACGTCTTCGAATGGTTCCTGTGAAGGAATCGAAGGAATAACAACCTATTTTTATAGGTTGTTATTTTGTTTTATTTTAAGCCTCTCCTTCTAATGCTTGTTAAACTAAAGAAAGAAGAACCGATTTTGTATGAGGAGATGGGAGAATGACGTTACAAGGTAAACGAATATTATTATGTGTTACAGGTGGAATTGCGGTATACAAAGCATGTGCGCTAACAAGTAAACTTACCCAGCAAGGCGCTGACGTAAAAGTGATGATGAGTCAGTCAGCGAAACAATTTGTGACACCGCTTACCTTTCAAGCATTGTCACGGAATGAAGTGTACGATGATACGTTTGATGAAAAAAATCCGAAAGTTATTGCTCATATCGATTTAGCCGATTGGGCGGACTTAGTGTTAGTAGCTCCAGCAACAGCTAATATGATTGGAAAACTCGCCAACGGAATTGCTGACGACATGATTTCCACGACTTTGCTCGCTACGACGGCACCAGTTTGGATTGCGCCAGCGATGAATGTCCATATGTATGACCATCCGGCCGTGAAAAAAAATATTGCGACACTTGCTTCCTATGGTTATCGATTTGTCGAACCATCCGAAGGATATTTAGCTTGTGGATATGTTGGCAAAGGTCGGTTAGAAGAGCCGGAAAAAATCGTCGCTTTAATGGAGGAGTTTTTTGCCAAAAAAGAGAGCCAACCACTTAAAGGAAAAAAAGTGTTAATTACAGCAGGACCGACACGTGAAAGACTTGACCCTGTCCGCTTTTTCACGAACCGCTCTACCGGGAAAATGGGCTACGCTTTAGCAGAAGTAGCTTCTTCGTTTGGTGCGGATGTTACGCTCGTTTCAGGACCGACTTCATTAGTGCCTCCAGCAAACGTCGAATTCGTATCGGTAGAATCTGCTGAAGAGATGTACCAAGCGGTCATTGAACGGTTATCTGATAGCGATATCGTTATTAAAAGCGCGGCCGTAGCGGACTACCGGCCGAAACAGACGTATCAACAAAAAATGAAAAAACAAGATGGAGACTTAATGATTGAACTGGAAAGAACAAAAGATATTTTAAAAGAAATTGGGAAAAGAAAAACGACCCAATATGTTGTAGGGTTTGCCGCAGAAACGAACGATGTCGAACATTATGCACGTCAAAAATTAGAAAAGAAAAATGCGGATATGATTGTGGCGAATAATGTGATAACAGCAGGGGCTGGTTTTGGAACGGATACAAACATTGTTACTTTTGTAAAGAAAGATGGTTCCACAAAGACGTTGCCGCTTATGTCTAAGCACGAAGTGGCGGAGAAGTTGTTTGAAGAAATTATTTCCGATATGAAAGAGGATGAACCATGCAAGTAGCCGCCGTAATTGTTGACGTTCCGACGATGCAAACAGACAAAGAGTTTGATTATCTCATTCCGGATGAGTGGGTCGGAAAAATAGTCCCAGGTATGCGCGTAATCGTTCCGTTTGGTCCACGTAAAGTCCAAGGGGTAGTCGTTCGCTTAAAGCCGACTTCAACGGTAAAAAACTTAAAAAAAATAAGTGAGCCGATGGACTTATCACCCGTATTAAACAAAGAATTGTTACAGCTCGGTGAGTGGCTGACGGAACATACGTTATGCTTTAAAATCTCTGCCTACCAAGCGATGCTTCCAGCGGCAATGAAAGCCAAATATGAAAAGAAGCTCGTTTTGGTAAACCGTGAAGGAATCAACCAGCTCCCAGTGGAATTGCAACAATGGTTTAACGATCGTACCGAAATCTCATGGAAAGAAGCAGATCAACGAAATTGGCTTTCAACGCTTCAAACAGCAGTATCGATAGGGACGTTTGAAGTCGTATACGATGTGAAAGATAAAGCACGAAAAAAAATCGAAAAGCATTATTTACTCAGCCATCCTACAGACGAGCTAAAACGAATCATGGATACTTTCTCTAAACATGCGAAAAAACAACGAGAAGTGCTAGAGTTTTTATTGAAATCTCCTGAAACGAGCTGGACGATGAAAGAACTAACGACCGCCTGTCAAACGTCAACATCGGTTGTTCAAGAGCTTGTGAAAAAAGGTATATTGCAAGAGAAGGAAGTAGAAGTGTATCGCGACCCTTATCAACATCGTTCGTTTGAAAAAACGTATCCGCTTCCGTTAACCGACCAACAACAAAAAGCGATTTCCCCAATCCTTTCGTCCATTGAGAACGGCGATCATCGCACGTATCTGTTATACGGAGTAACCGGAAGTGGAAAAACCGAAATATATTTACAAGCCATTCAACGAGTATTGGAACAAGGAAAAGAGGCAATTGTGCTCGTTCCGGAAATTTCGTTAACCCCTCAAATGGTACACCGGTTTAAAGGGCGGTTTGGTGATGATGTGGCGGTGTTACATAGCGGCCTATCCATCGGTGAAAAGTACGATGAGTGGCGCAAAGTCCAACGAAAAGAAGTAAAGGTCGTTGTAGGAGCTCGATCAGCGATCTTTGCTCCATTCGAAAATATCGGCATTATTATTATTGATGAAGAACATGAAACAAGCTACAAACAGGAGGAGAATCCGCGATATCATGCGCGGGATGTGGCGATTTATCGCGGAAAATTCCATGGATGTCCTGTCGTTTTAGGAAGCGCGACACCATCGTTAGAATCGTTTGCTCGAGCTCAAAAAAATGTGTATCACTTATTGACATTGTCGAAACGAATGAATGACCGGTCGTTACCAGACGTTTCGATTGTTGATATGCGGGAAGAACTTCGTAAAGGAAATCGATCGATGTTTTCAACTCTATTATTCGAAAAGCTACAAGACCGACTCGAAAAAGGGCAGCAAACGGTCCTTTTTTTAAACAGACGAGGCTATTCGTCGTTTGTGATGTGTCGCGATTGTGGAAGCGTTATGCAATGTCCGCATTGTGACATTTCCTTAACGTATCATCGAGTGACGAATCAATTAAAATGTCATTATTGCGGGTTTGAAACGACCGTACCAGGGGTTTGTCCGGAATGTGGAAGTGAACATATTCGTTATTTTGGTACAGGTACACAAAAAGTGGAAGAAGAACTTGGGAAATTGTTGCCTCATGCTCGAGTCATTCGCATGGATGTAGATACAACAAGTCGAAAAGGCGCCCATGAACGGTTATTAAGCCAATTCCAAGAAGGAAAAGCGGATATTTTATTAGGTACGCAAATGATTGCTAAGGGATTAGATTTTCCAAACATCACGCTCGTAGGTGTTTTAAGTGCGGATACCATGTTGCATTTACCTGATTTTCGCGCCTCTGAAAAAACGTTCCAGCTGTTGACACAAGTAAGTGGCCGTGCCGGGCGACATGAGTTACAAGGAGAAGTTGTCATTCAAACTTACACCCCCGAACATTACAGCATAGAATTAGCTGGGGAGCAAAATTATAACGACTTTTATCAGAAGGAAATGGTCATGCGTAAAATGGGACGCTATCCCCCTTTTTATTATTTAGCTCTCATACATGTGAGTCATGAAGATTTAATGAAGGTGATATCCGTCTGTGAAAAAATTACGTCTTATATGAAAACTCAACTCTCAGAAGAAGCAATTATTTTAGGACCTACCGTATCACCAATACCTCGGATCAACGATAGATATCGATATCAATGTTTGATAAAATACAAGCGGGAACCAAGGCTCATTCCTGCATTGAAGAAAATTTTAGATTTTTATATGAAAGAACGTAATTCGGAAAATGTGTATGTATCCGTTGATTTACATCCATACATGATGATGTAGGAAGTGAAAAAGACAGGAGGAAATACGTTGGCTATTTTACCAATCGTTACGTATCCAGCAGACATATTAGAAACGAACTGTGAACGGGTCACAGTTTTTGATAAAAAGTTAAGAAAACTATTACAAGATATGTATGATACAATGGTGGCTGCTGATGGGGTCGGACTAGCCGCTCCGCAAGTAGGGGTCAATCAGCGTATTGCGATTGTAGATATTGGGGATGAACATGGAACGATTGAGTTAATTAATCCCGAAATTATTGAAAGCCATGGAGAAGATACGGATGTGGAAGGTTGCCTTAGTTTTCCGGGAGTGTACGGAAAAGTAAGCCGACCATATTCTGTTAAAGTAAAAGCCCAAGACAGGAAAGGGCGCTATTTTCTTCTAAAAGCGAACGGCTTTTTAGCGCGTGCCATACAACATGAAATCGATCATTTGAACGGAATCTTATTTACTTCTAAAATTATTGAATACGTCAAAGAAGAAGAATTAGAAGGGTAGGAGAGCGAATGACAAAAATCGTTTTTATGGGAACACC
Organism: Bacillus sp. (in: firmicutes); assembly: GCA_017656295.1. NCBI lineage: Bacteria > Bacillati > Bacillota > Bacilli > Caryophanales > Bacillaceae > Bacillus > Bacillus sp. (in: firmicutes). The sequence continues at coordinate 129,751 of JACDOC010000002.1, forward strand.
AGATTTTTCGGTCCCCATACTTCGAAAAATCATTGAAGATGGGTACGACGTCGTGGCCGTCGTTACCCAGCCGGATCGTCCTGTTGGGCGAAAACGCGTGTTAACGCCACCGCCTGTAAAAGTAGAAGCCGAAAAGCATGGAATTCCTGTTTATCAACCGGAAAAAATTAAAGATCCTCAAGAATATGAAAAAATTTTAGCGTTACAACCCGACTTAATTGTAACCGCTGCTTTCGGTCAAATATTACCGAAAGAAATACTAGATGCACCTCGTTACGGATGTATTAATGTTCATGCTTCCTTGCTTCCAGAATTACGAGGCGGTGCCCCGATTCATTATGCAATTCTTCAAGGAAAGAAAAAAACGGGAATAACCATTATGTATATGGTAGAAAAACTTGACGCAGGCGATATTTTAACGCAAGTGGAAGTCCCTATTGAAGAGGACGACCACGTTGGAAGTCTGCACGATAAATTAAGTGAGGCAGGAGCCGAGCTATTATCACAAACAATTCCGAAGCTTCTTCGTGGAGAAATTGAGCCAATTCCACAAAATGATGAAGAAGCAACGTTTGCCTATAATATTAAACGAGAGCAAGAAAAAATTGATTGGTCGAAAAATGGAGAAGACATTTACAACCACATTCGTGGTCTTCACCCGTGGCCAGTGGCCTTTACGACATTGGGTGGTAACGTATTAAAAATTTGGTGGGGCGTCAAATATCCGCTCAATCATAAGAGTACACCTGGCGAAATCGTAAAGGTCGAAGAAGATGGTTTTGTGGTGGCTACGGGTAACGAAATTGGTATTAAAATTACCGAACTCCAGCCAGCTGGTAAAAAACGAATGGAGGCCAAGGACTTTTTACGGGGGGCAGGAAGTCATATTACAATCGGTATGAAGTTAGGAGAAGAAAATGTCTAAAACGAAAAACGTTCGCGAAGTTGCCTTAGACGTATTATTAGCGGTTGAGAAACATCAGTCGTACAGTAATATATTGCTCAATCATGTGATTAAAGAGCACCAATTGCCACCAAAAGATACTGCGCTACTAACCGAGTTGACATATGGAACGATTCAACGTCAATATACTTTAGATTATTTCTTGGCTCCCTTTTTAAAAAAACCGAAAAAACTTCAAAGCTGGGTTCGCCAATTATTGCGATTATCCCTTTACCAGATGGTATTTTTAGATAAAATTCCTGATCGAGCGGTGATCCATGAAGCGGTCGAAATTGCGAAAAGAAAAGGGCATCGAGGAATTGCCGGGCTAGTGAATGGTGTTCTTCGATCGGTGCAACGCGAAGGAGTTCCTTCCTTAGATCAAATCAGCGATCCGATTGAGCGAATTTCGATTGAAACAAGTCATCCTATATGGTTAGTGAAGCGATGGGTTGAACAATTTGGACTTGAGCGAACAAAACAAATGTGTGAAGAAAATTTAATTGCACCTGTTCAAACCGTTCGTACGAACACCGTTCAACTTTCACGTGAACAACTTCTCGATCAGCTTACAAATGATGGCTGGAACGTTCAACCAAGTCCGATTGTTCCTGAAGGGATTCGCTCGTTACGTGGGAATTTAGCACATTCACAAGCCTTTAATGAAGGCCTGTTGACGGTTCAAGATGAAAGTTCGATGCTGGTTGCACACGCATTGAAACTAACACCGGGGATGAAAGTATTAGATTGTTGTGCGGCACCTGGTGGAAAGACCACACACATTGCCGAAATGATGGACAACGAGGGAGAAGTTTGGGCTCTTGATTTACATGAGCATAAAGTGAAGCTCATTGAAGAACAGCGGAACCGGTTAAAGTTAACGATTATTCATACGAAATGTATAGATAGTCGTAAGGCCGGAGATTATTTTGCTAATGAGACTTTTGACCGAGTGTTAGTGGACGCCCCATGCTCTGGTTTAGGAGTACTGCGCCGTAAGCCAGATATTAAATACTCGAAAAACGAAGAAGATGTGCAAGCTCTAAAATCTGTACAACAAAGCATCTTACATGCAGTGGCTCCTCTAGTAAAACAAGGGGGAATTCTTGTTTATAGTACATGTACGGTCGACCGAGATGAAAACGACCGAGTCATTGAACAGTTTTTGCAACAACATCCTGAATTTATGCCTGAACCACTTTCACTTCCAGAACCCGTTCAACCGTTGGTTAACGGTCATCAAGTGCAAGTGTTTCCTCAAGATTTTGGAAGCGATGGGTTTTATATAGCATGCTTACGAAAGAAGGTGAAGTAAATGGAATCAACCACGGTAAAACAACGGAAAGTCCTACAAAAATCAGAAAAGCCATCCATTTACTCTTTTCAGCTTACAGAACTAAAAGAGTGGTTAAAAGATAATGGAGAAAAGGCCTTTCGGGCCGAGCAAATTTACGAATGGTTGTATAAAAAACGGGTCACTTCGTTTGATGAAATGACGAACTTATCAAAGAGCTTGCGGGAAAAGTTAGCGGAACAGTTTTCTATCACTACGTTAAAAACGATCGTTAAACAAACTTCTCAAGATGGGACAATCAAATTTTTATTTGAATTGCATGACGGATATTCGATTGAAACGGTGTTAATGCGTCACAATTACGGTAACTCCGTTTGTGTGACAACACAAGTGGGATGTCGCATCGGTTGTACATTTTGTGCTTCTACATTAGGTGGTCTAAAACGGAACTTAGAAGCTGGGGAGATTGTTGCCCAAGTGGTAAACGTTCAAAAAGCACTAGATGAAGCAGGAGAACGGGTCAGCCATGTCGTAATTATGGGAATTGGTGAACCTTTTGATAATTATGATGAAATGATGGCCTTCTTAAAAATTATTAACCATGAGAAAGGTTTACACATTGGTGCACGTCACATCACGGTCTCAACAAGTGGAATCATTCCTAAGATTTATCAATTCGCGGAGGAACAATTACAAATTAATTTTGCGATTTCACTGCATGCCCCAAATACAGAATTACGTACAAAATTAATGCCAATTAATAAAGCGTATAAACTCCCAGATTTAATAGATGCAGTGAAATATTATATTGAAAAAACTGGTCGTAGAGTTAGTTTCGAATATGGCCTATTTGGTGGCGTTAACGACCAAGTCGAACATGCTGAAAAATTAGCCCAGTTAATTAAAGGTTTAAAATGTCACGTAAACTTAATTCCTGTAAACTATGTTCCGGAGCGAAATTATGTCCGAACGCCACGAAATCAAATATTTACATTTGAACGCACGTTGAAAAAACATGGTATTAATGTAACGATTCGTCGCGAACATGGGCACGATATTGATGCCGCATGCGGTCAGCTTCGGGCAAAGGAGCGGAAAGAAGAAACGAGGTGAGGAGCTTGCGGGCAGTTTATTATACAGACCGTGGGAAAGTGCGCCAATTAAATGAAGATAATGGAGGCATATTCCGAAATTCATATGGAGACGTGTTAGCGATTGTCGCTGATGGAATGGGAGGGCACCAAGCAGGGGAAGTCGCCAGTGAAATGACGATTTCCCTTTTGCAACAACAATGGGAGGCAACGACTGAACCATTTGAAACTCCACAGATGGCTGAACAATGGTTAAATGAGCAAATCAAATATGTGAATGATAAAGTATTTGAATATTCAACAAGCCATAAAGAATGCGAAGGAATGGGAACAACGTTAGTGGCCGCCATATGTACTGAAAAGTTTGTGACAATTGCCCATATTGGGGATAGTCGCGGGTACATATATAATGAACAAGGGATTCGTCAATTAACGGAAGATCATTCTCTAGTAAACGAACTCGTCCGAACTGGTCAAATCAGTAAAGAAGATGCCGAGCATCACCCGCGTAAAAATATCCTGTTAAGAGCTTTAGGTACCGAGGAAAAAGTCGAAGTCGAACTTAAAACAATTGCATTTGAAGAAGGGGATTTTTTACTTCTCTGTTCGGATGGATTGTCTAATAAAGTGACGGAAGACGAAATACGTCATATTTTGGATGATAAGATATCCATTGAGGAAAAGGGCAAAACGTTAATCCAAATGGCAAACGATAACGGTGGGGAAGATAATATTACCCTTGTCATTATTGAATTCGCAGCTGATAGTGAGAGCGGGTGATGCACATGTTAATTGGTAAACGACTCAGTGGACGATATAAAATCTTAGACATGATCGGTGGCGGAGGAATGGCCAACGTCTACTTAGCAAGGGACGTTATTTTAGAACGGGATGTTGCCGTGAAAATTTTGCGATTAGACTTTGCAAGCGAAGAAGAGTTTATACGGCGTTTTCAACGGGAAGCACAATCAGCCACCAGTCTAGCTCATCCAAACATCGTTAACATTTATGATGTTGGTGAGGAAAATGATATTTACTACATCGTCATGGAATACGTTGATGGATTAACGTTAAAACAATATATCCAAAAGCATCACCCAATATCGGTTGAAAAAGTGTTAGATATTATGCTGCAATTAACATCTGCGGTTGCCCATGCCCATCAAAATCATATTGTTCATCGAGATATAAAACCGCAAAACATATTAATTGATAGAAATGGGAATGTCAAAATTACCGACTTTGGAATTGCTATGGCGTTAAGTGCGACGACGATTACCCAAACCAATTCGGTTTTAGGTTCTGTTCATTATTTATCACCAGAACAAGCCCGCGGGGGAATGGCAACGAAAAAGTCCGATATTTATTCTTTAGGAATTGTCATGTTCGAGTTGTTAACCGGTCGGTTACCGTTTTCTGGGGAATCTGCCGTTTCTATTGCGTTAAAACATTTGCAATCGAACATTCCTTCACCACGAAGATGGAATGAAAGCATTCCACAAAGTGTAGAAAATATCGTCATACGAGCGACGGCAAAAGATCCATTTCAACGCTATGAAAGTGCAGAAGAAATGGCCGAGGATTTGCGTACGGCATTAGAACCGGAACGTCTCAATGAACCGAAATTTATCATTCCCGAAGATGAAGAAGCAACAAAGGCAATACCGATTATTTCGAGTGAAACGACTACCCCTTCATTGGATGAGACTATTGTCCATCATAAAAATGGAGAGGGTAAGTTAGGAAAGCAAGAAAAGGCTAAGAAAAAGAAACGGAAAAAATGGCCATGGTTTTTATTCTTCTTTCTAATTGTCTTATCATTATTAGGGGTATTGGCTCTGACCGTTCTTCCTGATTGGCTTGGACCTGATGAAATCGAAGTTCCTGACTTAACTGGAGAGGAATTAGATAATGCTATATCAACCCTCATTTCACTAGGTTTTGAAGTAGGAGATACGACGGAAACTCCAAGCAATGAAATTGAAAAAGGAAAAGTGATAAAGACAGCGCCGAATGCTGGTAAAGTCGTTAAGGAAGGAACGGTAGTAGATTTATTTATAAGTTCAGGTAAAGAAACGATACGATTGGTCGATTTTACAGGCCGTTCGTACGAGCAAGTTGAAACGTTTTTAAAGAGTCAAGGGTTTCGGTCTGTTACGAAAAAAGAAGTTCATCATCATCAACCAGAAGGAACGATTGTTGGGCAATCACCAGAACCGAATACGGAAGTCGTACCAGAAGAAACCGATATTGAATTTACTGTGAGCATCGGACCTGAAAAAATTGTTTTAAAAGACTTAACAAACTTTAATTTACAAAATTTAAATGCCTATGCAGAAGCCACTGGCCTAGTTATAAACATTGTGGAAGAAAAGTATGACGATGAAGTCCCAATAGGCTTTGTTATTTCTCAATCACCTGAACCTGGAACTGAGCTGGACAAAGGGGATGAAGTGAAAGTCGTCGTATCTAAAGGAAAAGAAGAAATCCCACCGAAACAAGTTTTTCGAGAAATTACGATTCCTTACGATGCTGAACCACTAGGAACGCCACAAGAAATCCAAATTTTTATTGAGGACATCAATCATAGTATGACAGAACCGTATGAAACGTTTTATATTACTGAAACGGTGAAAAAACGATTGGAATTTTTTATTGCGCCCGGTGAAAAAGCTGGCTTTAAAGTGATTAAAGATCGCAATGTAATCATGGATGAAGTGATTCCGTATCCCGAAGAAGAATAAGGAGGAATGCTATGGCCGAAGGAAAAATTGTAAAAGCACTTAGCGGGTTTTATTATGTAAAAGAGGGGCAAACCGTTTATCAATGTCGCGGAAGAGGAGTGTTTCGTAAGAAAAACGTCACTCCTCTCGTTGGAGATTATGTTGTTTTTCAAGCAGAAAATGAACAAGAAGGTTACCTTTTAGAAATTAAAGAACGAAAAAATGAGCTAGTTCGCCCTCCTATTGCGAACGTAGACCAAGGAATTTTAGTGTTTTCAGCTGTCGAACCGGACTTTAGTCCAATTCTTTTAGATCGGTTTCTAGTTCTTGTTGAATCCAAAGATATCATGCCTATTATCGTCATTACAAAAATGGATTTACTCGATGAGACAACTAAAGAACAGCTTGAGCAATATGTACAAGATTATCGACATATTGGGTACAACGTGATTAAAACTTCGATTAAAACGTCAGATGGAATCAAAGAATTACTCCCACTTTTAGACGGAAAAGTGTCTGTATTTGCTGGTCAATCAGGGGTTGGGAAATCGTCTTTATTAAACGCGATACGTCCTGAGTTACAATTAAAAACAGGGGCGATTTCTCACCATTTAGGTCGAGGAAAACATACGACGCGACATGTCGAACTAATTGAAATTGGAAACGGCTTAGTAGCTGATACTCCTGGATTTAGTTCTCTAGAATTTATCGATATTGAAGCCGCCGATTTGAACCTTTACTTCCCTGAAATGGTGAAATGGAGTGAAGGATGTAAGTTTCGGGGATGCCAGCACATTAATGAGCCGAAATGTGCGGTAAAAGAAGCGGTGCAAGCAGGAGATATTCCTGTTTACCGTTATGAGCATTACTTGCAATTTTACGAAGAAATTAAAGACAGAAAGCCGAGGTTTTAATAATGATCAAAATCGCTCCGTCTATTTTGTCCGCTAATTTTGCGAAACTTGGAGAAGAAATCGTCGATGTGGAACGAGGTGGAGCAGATTATATCCACGTAGACGTAATGGACGGACATTTTGTTCCTAATATTACGTTAGGACCTCAAATCGTGGAGGCGATCCGTCCTATTACGAAGTTACCACTTGATGTCCATTTAATGATTGAACAACCTGACCGTTATTTAGATTCATTTGCAAAAGCAGGTGCTGATTACATATCAGTACACGTGGAAGCCTGTTCACATTTACACCGGACCATTCAACATATCAAATCATTAGGGGTAAAAGCTGGGGTGGTGTTAAATCCCCATACCCCTGTGGAAATGATTCAACATATTATTCACGATGTCGATCTTGTCCTATTAATGACGGTAAATCCTGGGTTTGGCGGACAATCATTTATCCAAACGGTGTTACCAAAAATCCGTCAAGTTAAACATTTTGTTGATCAAAATGGACTAGATGTTGAAATCGAAGTCGATGGTGGAGTGAATGAGCAAACGGCTAAATTGTGTGTTGAAGCGGGAGCTAACGTGTTAGTTGCTGGTTCTGCCGTGTATAATCAAGAAAATAGAGCAAAAGCAATTGATGCGATCCGACAATCAGCTTTAAGTGCATTAAATAAATAATTTGTACGAAAGAAACCAGCCATTGTGCTGGTATTCTTTTTAGAAGGCTTGTTATATGTCATTGTTTTTTTAGCCAGTTATTCACACGGCGGCGACTCCAGCGGGAACTAGAAGCCGCAAGACCCTACTTGAGCGTAGTGAGGGAAGGGCTTGCGGCTTGCCCGCGGAAAGCGTCCGCCTGAAGTGAAATGTATAAATATCAACAGTCAGTTATTTTAGGGTAGAGCCTTTTAGAAAGGAGAGGGACATGTGATTATCCATATTGTTGGTGGAGGTCCGAAGCATTTTTATCCGCCGCTGGGGCCATATGATGGTTCCTCCGTTGTTTGGGTTGGAGTAGATCGTGGTGTTAAACGGTTATTAGATGAGAAAATCACACCGCATGTTGCTTTTGGAGATTTTGATTCAGTCACGGAAAATGAATGGGAGGAAATTAATCAGGCTGTTTCTCATATTAAAAAATTTGTACCTGAAAAAGATGAAACAGATATGGAATTAGCATTAAATTGGGCTATCAGGCAGCAGCCGGAACGAGTTCGTATTTTTGGGGCAACAGGTGGCCGGCTAGACCATTTCATGGCGAACGTCCAACTGTTAACCTTGGATTCCGTTTTACGTTTGGAAGGAAAAGTGGAACTCATTGATGACCAAAATATCATTGCTGTTTATCCGCCAGGGGAATATCGATTACCTATCATCCATGATAAAAAATATGTTTCGTTTCTCCCGCTTACACCAACGGTTAAGCAATTATCTTTACAAGGTTTTAAGTATCCTCTTCATCAAAGAGACATCTTCATGGGTTCGACATTAACGATTAGTAATGAACTAAAAGAAGATTATGGTACTTTTTCGTTTACTGAGGGCATATTAATGATGATAAGAAGTAACGACCTTTGATAGACGCCCGATTTAGGGAAGCTTACGTACTTATCGACTTCATTTGAATAATATAGGTTAGAATGTAATTTATCTAGAAAGCTTTTGATTTGATGAGGAGGGAGTATAATGAAATTTTATACAATTAAATTACCTAAATTTCTTGGAGGCATTGTTCGAGCAATGTTAGGAACCTTTAAAAAAGGATAAGACTAAAAAAAGTGTCCGACCGCGATTACGGAAGGACACCTTTTTTGTGTTTGAATTAGTGAAAACGTGATTACACACGCTCAACTTTACCTGATTTTAATGCTCTTGCAGAAACCCAAACACGTTTTGGTTTACCATCTACAAGAATGCGAACTTTTTGAAGGTTAGCTCCCCAAGTGCGCTTTGTTGCGTTCATTGCGTGGGAGCGAGAGTTACCGGAACGAGTTTTACGACCAGTGATTACACATTTTTTTGGCATTTTATTCCCTCCTCACTAGTGAAGCTATTTCCATATGAATCATCACTTGAAATTATCTTAAAAGATACCTTAATAATTTATCACACATAGTAAGAGATTGCAATACTTCTTGCAAAGACTTTCAAGAAAATTTCCTTGACATCCTGGAAGTATATAAGATCTATAAAAATGAAACTATTTCACTGCATAGTAAATAATTGGTTAGGTGAACAATAATTAAAGGGACATTCATTCCTAGACGAATTCCGATCATTGATACTTGTTTTTAATGAATGTATCGTTAAGGGATAAAACCCTATCTGACATGAAGCGAAAGGCGGCGACTCCAGCGGGAACAAGAAGCCGCAAGAGCCATACTTGAGCGTAGCGAGGGAAGCGGCTTGCACCTTGCCCGCGGAAAGCGTCCGCCTGTAGTAAATGTATAAATATCAACAGTAACATTTAACAGAGGAATTATGAACGGTGATGTTTTTGTCAATTAATCATCAGTTGGACATAACATTTCATCATGGTTGATCACTTAGCTTGAGTCCGGTTGTTTACTGTTTTTCTTTCAAATTGAAAGTATATATAGTAAAATGGCAATAGCCATAGCTAGTTTTTAAAAGGGGGAACGACGAATGTCCATTGAATTAAAAACAAAATACGGTCATATCGATATTACGGATGAAGTAATTGCTACTATTGCAGGAGGCGCAGCGGTCGATTGCTACGGCATTGTCGGTATGGCTTCAAAAAAACAAATCAAAGATGGCTTGACGGAAATCTTGAGAAAAGAAAATTTTACTCGTGGTGTAGTTGTACGTCATGAAAACGATGAAGTACATATTGATATGTATATCATCGTTAGTTACGGAACGAAAATTTCTGAGGTTGCACATAATGTGCAGACAAAGGTAAAATACACGCTGGATAAAACCGTCGGATTAGCGGTGGATTCTATTAATATATATGTGCAAGGAGTTCGAGTAACGAACCCGTAGTGTAAGGAGGAAACATAAGTGTCGATAACGTCGTTGGATGGAAAGCGTTTTGCGGAGATGGTCATTCAAGGAGCAAACCATTTATCACAAAACGCAAAAATGGTGGATGCGTTAAACGTATTCCCTGTACCGGATGGGGATACTGGTACAAATATGAATTTGTCAATGACATCCGGTGCAAAAGAAGTAAAAATGAATGTTCAAGATCATATTGGAAAGGTAGCTGCATCTCTTTCAAAAGGTTTACTAATGGGTGCTCGCGGGAATTCTGGGGTGATATTATCCCAGCTTTTTCGTGGGTTTTCTAAAGCCATCGAACAAAAGGCTTCAATTAATAGTCGTGAGCTAGCAAAAGCGTTCGATGCGGGAGTCAAAACGGCTTACAAAGCAGTAATGAAACCTGTTGAAGGGACAATTTTAACAGTCGCTAAAGATGCAGCCAATAAAGCGTTACAAATCAGTGAAACGGAAACTGATATTGTAAAGCTCATGGAGGAAGTTGTCAAAGAAGCAAAGGCTTCATTACAACGCACTCCGGAATTATTACCCGTTTTAAAAGAAGTAGGGGTAGTGGATAGTGGAGGACAAGGCCTCGTGCTTGTATACGAAGGCTTTTTATCTGTATTGAAGGGCGAAGAGCTACCTCAAATTCCTTTAGATACCCCATCGATGGAAGAGCTCGTGAAAGCTGAACACCATAAAAGTGTTCAATCGTTTATGAATACGGAAGATATTACTTTCGGATATTGTACCGAATTTATGGTGAAATTTGAAAGTGAAAAGCTCAAACAACATCCGTTTTCTGAAGAAGATTTCCGTCAACAATTAAGTGAAATTGGAGATTCGTTGTTAGTTATTTCGGACGAGGAAATTGTTAAAGTCCATGTTCATACAGAACAGCCAGGTGAAGCGTTAACATACGGGCAGCGTTACGGAAGCCTAATAAACATTAAAATTGAAAACATGCGTGAGCAACATTCTTCTATTGTTGCAAACGAACAACCATATTCGACTAAATCGAAAGAAAAAGCAAAGTATGGAATTGTGACCGTTTCTATGGGGGAAGGAATCCGTAACCTATTTAAAAGCATCGGTGCAACCACCGTTATTGAAGGTGGACAGACGATGAATCCGAGCACGGAAGATATTTTAAAAGCGATTAATGATGTTCACGCTGAAAAAGTGATTATTTTACCGAACAATAAAAACATTATTCTAGCTGCCCAACAAGCTGCAGAAGTCGCAGAGCAAAAAGTCGTCGTCGTTCCATCAAAGACAGTTCCTCAAGGTATGGCAGCTTTATTAGCGTTTAATCCAAATGCAAGCCTAGAAGAGAACGAAACTGCAATGAATGAAGCGCTTTCCTATGTGAAAACGGGTCAAGTGACTTTTGCTGTGCGTGATACGGTCATAGATGGCGTGAATATTAATAAAGATGACCATATGGGTATTTTAGATGGAAAAATTATTACTTCCAATCGTGATCGCCTTGAAACAGCGAAACAGCTTTTAGCTGAAATGATCGATGAGGAGAATGAAATTGTAACGATTCTTTATGGACAAGATGCTCCACAAGAAGAAGTTGATGAAATTGTAGAGTATGTAGAGGAACAATTTGATCACGTCGAAGTGGAAGTTCATGAAGGTAAACAACCGTTGTATTCCTATATTTTTTCAGTTGAATAAAAACAAGAAATAGAAGGGGACTCCCCTTCTATTTCCATATAAAAACTGATTTATCGGGGAAGGGAGATCTCACAATGAAGTATAAAAGTGTCTTTGATATTATTGGTCCTATCATGATAGGTCCTTCTAGTTCACATACAGCAGGAGCCGCTCGAATTGGACGTGTTGCGAGAAGTTTGTTTGGGCGACAACCGAAATGGGCGGAAATTTCTTTTTACGGTTCGTTTGCAAAAACGTATAAGGGGCATGGCACTGATGTAGCGATTGTCGGTGGATTACTTGACTTTGATACGTATGACGATCGAATTATTCGTTCATTAGAAATTGCTAAAGATCTAGGAATGAAAATTCGATTTTATGAAGAGGATGCGATTACGGACCATCCGAATACAGCCCGTATCAAAATTGGAGACGATCAAGGCGAATTAGAATTAGTCGGTATATCCATCGGTGGAGGAAAAATTGAAATAACCGAACTTAATGGCTTCCAGCTGAAACTTTCAGGCCATCATCCAGCAATTTTAGTTGTTCATAATGACCGCTATGGCGCTATCGCCTCGGTATCCAATGTGTTAGCAAAATACGAAATTAACATTGGTCATATGGAAGTATCCCGGAAAGAAAAAGGAAAGCTTGCATTGATGACGATTGAGGTTGACCAAACGATTGAGGAATCGATATTAGATGAAATTCGCTCACAACCAAACATTTTACAAGTAACAAAAATCGTTGAATAAAGTCATCGTGTAATGTGCTGTCTCTTAAGGTATGCCGATGGAAAAAGGAGGAAGAGGTATGCTATTTCGTAATGTAGCAGAACTAGTGGAACTTGCAGAAAGTCAAAAGAAACCAATTTCCGAAATTATGATTGAACAAGAAATGATGGTTTCCGGGAAGACGCGTGAAGAAATATTTGCGGCGATGGAATTAAATTTAGACGTCATGGAAAAAGCGGTGGAACGAGGTCTTCAAGGTGTTACTTCTCACTCAGGACTCACTGGTGGCGATGCAGTACTCATTCAACAATATATTCAGAAGGGCCAATTTTTATCAGGGGAAACCATTCTTGATGCGGTTAGTAAAGCGGTTGCAACGAATGAAGTGAATGCAGCGATGGGAACGATTTGTGCAACTCCGACAGCCGGCTCCGCTGGAGTCGTTCCAGGGACGCTTTTTGCGTTAAAAAATAAATTGCAGCCGACGCGTGAACAAATGGTGCGCTTTTTGTTTACAGCCGGTGCTTTCGGATTTGTTGTGGCGAATAACGCCTCGATTTCTGGTGCAGCAGGGGGCTGTCAAGCGGAAGTTGGTTCAGCTGCGGGAATGGCGGCAGCAGCGATTGTAGAAATGGCTGGGGGGACACCATCCCAATGCGCGGAAGCGATGGCTATTACGTTAAAAAATATGCTTGGACTCGTTTGTGATCCTGTTGCCGGTCTGGTCGAAGTACCTTGTGTTAAGCGAAACGCAATGGGAGCTGCCAATGCCATGGTGGCCGCTGATATGGCTTTAGCAGGTGTAACAAGCCGTATCCCGTGTGATGAAGTGATTGATGCCATGTTTAAAATTGGACAGACGATGCCATCTGCACTTCGCGAAACCGCACAAGGAGGGTTAGCGGCTACTCCAACAGGTCGTGAGCTTGAAGCGAAGATCTTTGGAATACCGCTAACAAAAAGTGACAAATAAACTTCATGAACCGGTAACCATTTTAAAAGGGGTAGGCGAAGAAACGGCAGATGGCTTAGCGCAAATGGGGATTTATACGATTCAGCACTTGATTGAATATTTCCCGTATCGATATGACGATAACCGATTAAAAGATTTAGCAACATGTCAGCACGAAGAACGCGTTACGGTCGAGGGAAAAGTTCATAGCGAACCAGTCGTTACGTATTACGGTCGAAAAAAATCCCGTCTTACTGTGCGCTTATTAGTTGGTCGCTATTTAATTCAAGTTGTTTTCTTTAATCAACCTTACTTAAAAAAGAATTTATCTTTAAATGCCATCATCACGGTTACCGGAAAGTGGGATAAATATCGCCAAACCATTACCGCGAGCGAATATCGCCTTGGCCCATTTAAGCAACAATCCGAATTTGAGCCTGTATATTCCATAAAAGGGTCCATTACGACCAAATCATTGCGAAAATTTATCTCACAAGCACTTCAGCGATTTCATAACGAAATCGTAGATCCGTTGCCAGAGTCTTTGCGTCATCAATATAAATTATTGCCTCGCCAAGAGGCGATTCGGGCCATCCATTTTCCAAACGACGAACGTGAGATGAAACAAGCGCGACGCCGGTTTGTATATGAAGAATTTTTATTATTCCAGTTAAAAATGCAAGGCCTCAGAAAATTCGAGCGGGAAAACTCGACAGGTGTTCAACACCACATAAACCATGAGCAAGTATCATCGTTTATTCAATCACTGCCCTTTCCATTAACGAACGCTCAAAAGAGAGTCGTAAAAGAAATTTTAACCGATATGCAATCTCCTTATCGGATGAATCGCCTCCTTCAGGGGGATGTTGGATCAGGAAAAACAGTCGTGGCGGCGATTGCCTTGTTAGCATCGGTTTCTAGTGGGTTTCAAGGTGCTTTGATGGTACCGACGGAAATTTTAGCGGAACAACATGCGGAATCTTTGTACAACTTATTAGCTCCAGTCGGAATTAAAACGGCTTTGTTAACGAGCTCGGTAAAAGGAAAGGTCCGGAAAGAAATTTTACAACGGTTAGTTTCTGGGGAAATTGATGTCGTCGTTGGTACGCATGCTTTAATTCAAGAAGATGTTCAATTTCGTCAGTTAGGTCTTGTCATAACCGATGAGCAACATCGGTTTGGAGTTGAGCAACGTCGGGTATTGCGGGAGAAGGGAGAAAATCCTGATGTGTTATTTATGACCGCGACACCAATCCCGAGAACCTTGGCGATTACTGCGTTTGGAGAAATGGATGTGTCCATTATTGATGAGATGCCAGCTGGCAGGAAGCCAATTGAGACGTATTGGGCCAAACACGATATGTTAGAGCGTGTGTTACGTTTTATGGAAAAAGAATTAGCAAAAGGAAGACAAGCATATGTTATTTGTCCTCTAATCGAAGAATCGGACAAATTAGATGTACAAAACGCCATTGACGTACATGCTCAATTAACTCACTTCTTTCAAGGACGATATAAAATCGGCTTAATGCATGGTCGTCTCACCAATGAAGAAAAAGAAGAAGTGATGAAACAATTTAGTCAAAATAAAGTGCAAGTATTAGTTTCAACGACTGTTGTGGAAGTTGGCGTCAATGTTCCGAATGCTACCTTCATGCTCATCTATGATGCAGAACGGTTCGGTTTAGCTCAACTCCATCAGCTAAGAGGACGCGTTGGGCGCGGTGACCATCAATCGTTCTGTATTTTGTTAGCTGACCCGAAAACCGATGTAGGGAAGGAACGAATGAAAATTATGACCGAAACGAACGACGGTTTCGTACTTAGTGAGCGAGATCTAGAACTTCGTGGACCAGGTGATTTTTTTGGAAAAAAACAAAGTGGTGTGCCAGAATTTAAAATTGCCGATATGGTTCATGACTACCGTGCTTTAGAAGTTGCTCGTCAAGATGCGCAACGATTAATCGAGTCCACCTCTTTTTGGGAAGATGATGAATATCG
Source organism: Bacillus sp. (in: firmicutes) (assembly GCA_017656295.1). NCBI lineage: Bacteria > Bacillati > Bacillota > Bacilli > Caryophanales > Bacillaceae > Bacillus > Bacillus sp. (in: firmicutes). The sequence continues at coordinate 145,073 of JACDOC010000002.1, forward strand.
TCTGTTAAGAGAATATTTACTCTCAACTGGAGTTTTATCAGGGGAAAAATTAGACTAATCTTTGGAAACAGATTGCTAGATTTATCTTGCAATCTGTTTTTTTTAATTATATACTACTGTTAGTACTAGGTACTAATAGCGCGGAAGGTGTCTTGATTCGTATGCGATTATCTAAAAAAGAACGTCAAAAGCAGTTACTCAAAACGATAAAAGAAAATCCTTTTGTTACAGATGAAGAATTATCTGAACAATTTAAAGTAAGTGTACAAACCATTCGGTTAGATCGTTTGGAATTATCCATACCGGAACTACGCGAGCGAATTAAACATGTAGCTGAGAAAAGATTTGCTGATGAAGTTCGCTCGTTACCAATAGACGAAGTAATTGGTGAAATGATTGACGTTCAGCTCGATCACAGTGCCATTTCGATTTTTGATGTAAAAAAAGAACATGTATTTAAACGGAATCAGATTGCCCGTGGACATCATTTGTTTGCCCAGGCGAATTCACTAGCTGTGGCTGTTATCGATGATGAATTAGCATTAACGGCAAAGGCAACTATTCATTTTACACGCCCGGTAAAAGAAGGGGAACGAGTAGTTGCGAAAGCGAAAGTTCTCGATGTACAAAACAAAAAAGATCGAACCATTGTTGAAGTAAATAGTTATGTAGGTAAAGAACTCGTTTTTAAAGGGGAATTTGAAATGTTCCGATCAAAAATAGCAGAAAAGGATGAAACACAATGAGAATTGCTATAGATGCAATGGGTGGCGATCATGCACCAAAAGAAATCGTCTTAGGTGCGATGAAAGCTTTACATACATTTGATGATTTATCCATTACACTTATCGGAAATGAACAACAAATTAAGCAATTTTCACAACCACATGAGCGACTTTCCATCATTCATACCGATGAAGTCATTTTAGGAACAGATGAACCAGTCCGTGCCGTTCGTCGCAAAAAGCAATCATCAATGGTGTTAATGGCCAAAGAAGTAGCAGAAGGTCGGGCTGACGCTTGCGTCTCCGCAGGAAATACAGGAGCTTTAATGGCAGCGGGATTGTTTGTCGTTGGTCGAATTGAAGGAATTGAACGTCCAGCTTTAGCTCCGACGCTTCCAACTATGGATGGTAGAGGGTTTCTCATGTTAGACTTAGGTGCCAATGTTGATGCAAAGCCCGAGCACTTAGTTCAATATGCGATTATGGGAGCTGTGTATACAGAAAAAGTGAGAGGTATTAAGCGCCCACGAGTCGGTCTATTAAACATCGGAACCGAAGAAAAGAAAGGGAATGAATTAGTAAAACAAACATATCAGCTGCTCCAACAAACAGAGTTAAATTTTGTTGGAAATGTGGAATCTCGAGACTTACTAAACGGTGTATCCGATGTTGTGGTAACAGATGGTTTTACTGGGAATATGGTTCTCAAAGCGATTGAAGGTACCGCCCTTTCCGTCTTTTCTATGATGAAAGAAACGTTAACAAGCAGCTTAAAAAACAAGTTGGCAGCGAGCGTATTAAAGGGTGACCTTGTTAAGCTTCGCGACAAAATGGATTATACCGAATATGGTGGCGCTGGCTTATTTGGTTTAAAAGCCCCAGTTGTGAAAGCTCATGGCTCTTCAAATGCGAATGCATTATTTAATGCCGTTCGCCAAGCTCGAGAAATGGTGAAACAAAACGTTTCACAGACCATCATGGAAGAGGTTAGAGGGCAAGAAATGAAGGAGGGTTCATAAATGGGTAAAATCGCCTTTATCTTCCCAGGCCAAGGTTCACAATCCGTCGGGATGGGAAAAGCGGCAGCAGAAGCAAATGAACGAGCAAAAGCGATTATTGAACAAGCGGATGCTCGTTTAGTTTTTCCGTTATCGGATATCATGTATAATGGGCCTCAAGAAAAGCTCACATTAACGACAAATGCCCAGCCAGCGTTATTAACCGCAAGCATTGCCATTTTACAGCTATTAATTGAAGCAGGTATTCAACCGGATTATACAGCAGGACATAGCTTAGGTGAGTATAGTGCGCTTGTAGCCGCAGGTGCAATGTCTTTTGAAGATGCGGTGTACGCTGTACGTAAGCGTGGAGAATTTATGGAAGAAGCTGTCCCTAATGGAGAAGGAACGATGGCAGCCGTATTAGGAATGGATCGTGACCTGTTACTAGACGTATGTGAGACCGTTTCTTCTGAAGGTCATCCTGTTCAATTAGCCAACTTAAACTGCCCAGGACAAATTGTTATTTCTGGTTCCAAACTAGGAGTAGAATTGGCTTCTGAGCGTGCAAAAGAAAAAGGAGCCAAACGGGTAATTCCGCTTCAAGTTAGTGGCCCATTCCATTCTGCTTTAATGAAACCAGCTGCTGAAAAATTTCGAAAGGTACTAGATGAAATTACAATTAAAGATGCATCTATTCCGGTCGTAGCAAACGTAACGGCGAACGAATTGATCAAGGCAACCGAAATTAAAAACAAACTAATTGAACAGCTTTATTCACCTGTTTTATGGGAAGATAGCGTTCGATATATGATTAACCAAGGTGTCGACACTTTTATTGAAGTAGGTGCAGGAAAAGTACTTACTGGACTTGTGAAAAAAATTGATCGCAGCGTGTCCGTTTTTAATGTATTTGACCCAGAAAGCTGTCAGCAAGTCATTGACGCCTTAAAGGAGGTTCAATAATGGTATTAGAAGGTAAAATCGCACTTGTAACTGGTGCTTCCCGAGGCATTGGTCGAGAAATTGCATTGGAATTTGCTCGTCAAGGAGCAAACGTGGTCGTTAACTATGCAGGAAGTGAACAAAAAGCGTTAGAAGTTGTGGAAGAAATTAAACAACTTGGACGCGAGGCGTTCGCTTTTCGATGTAACGTAGCAGATGCGGAACAAGTTCAACAAATGGTCAAAGAAACGATTGAGCGTTTTGGACGACTGGATATTTTAGTAAACAACGCAGGGATTACAAGAGATAATTTACTAATGCGAATGAAAGAAGAAGATTGGGACGATGTTCTCAACATTAACTTAAAAGGTGTTTTCTTATGTACAAAAGCCGTTACTCGTCAAATGATGAAACAACGTAGTGGACGGATTATTAACATTTCTTCTATTGTTGGGGTAAGCGGCAATGCTGGACAAGCGAATTACGTGGCTGCGAAAGCGGGTGTCATTGGACTTACAAAAACATCTGCTAAGGAGTTAGCTCCACGGGGGATTACAGTGAACGCGATTGCCCCTGGATTTATTACAACAGATATGACCAATCAATTATCTGAAGAAGTATCCCAAGAAATGTTAAAACAAATTCCGCTTGGTCGCTTTGGAGAACCGTCAGATATTGCTAAAGTGGCTGTGTTCTTAGCATCTGATGCAGCAAATTATATGACTGGGCAAACGCTGCATGTAGATGGCGGAATGGTCATGTAAAATCGTGAAGAATTCCATTGACAACTATTTTTCTATCCGTTCATAATACATTATGACTACTTGAGGGGAGGTGAAAGAGGATGGCAGACGTTTTAGAGCGTGTAACGAAAATTATCGTTGACCGTTTAGGTGTTGATGAGTCTCAAGTTACACTTGAAGCTTCTTTCAAAGAAGATCTTGGAGCAGACTCACTTGATGTTGTTGAACTTGTTATGGAACTTGAAGATGAATTTGATATGGAAATTTCTGACGATGAAGCTGAAAAAATCGTAACAGTTGGCGATGCTGTTAACTACATAAAAAGCAATATGTAATCGTTAGAAATCGATAGCTCCGTTGTAAAACGGAGCTTTCTTCTGTATATAGTAAAAGTTTCATTCGTGAAGGGGTTTTTCTTCATCGCCCCAACAGTTTTTAACTGTTATTAAAGTATTTTTTGCGTTAACAGTCATTTTCGATTAAACTTGATATGGAATTTATTTAGCAAGGTGGAGGACCTATGCACAAATATCATAGAGAAAAAAAGAGTATACATACCATTCATGATGAAAAGTTTAAAACGTTTCAAGAAATGATTGGGATTCATTTTACAAATGAGAAATTATTAAAACAAGCTTTTACTCATTCATCGTATGTGAATGAGCATCGCAAAAAACCATACGAAGACAACGAACGATTAGAATTTTTAGGAGATGCTGTTTTAGAACTGACAATTTCTCAATATTTATACGAGAAATATCCGACCATGAGCGAAGGGGAGTTAACAAAACTCCGTGCAGCCATTGTCTGTGAGCCATCTCTCGTTTCATTTGCGAATGAATGGAAATTTGGAGAGTATGTGTTATTAGGGAAAGGTGAAGAATTGACTGGTGGTCGAACTCGTCCTGCGTTACTTGCTGACGTGTTCGAAGCATTTATCGGAGCCCTTTATTTAGACAAAGGGTTACATGAAGTGATTTCCTTTTTAGAAAAAGTTGTCTTCCCAAAAATTTCTGCCGGTGCTTTTTCTCATGTGATGGATTATAAAAGCCAACTGCAAGAGTTTGTTCAACGGGGTGCAGCTGGTACAATTGAATACAAAATTTTACAAGAAAAAGGACCAGCGCACAATCGGGAATTTGTCGCTTCCGTTTCTTTAAATGGAACCGTCTTAGGACAAGGAAAGGGACGGTCGAAAAAAGAAGCGGAGCAACATGCCGCGCAAGAAGCATTGGAAAAATTAAAAGCCCAGCAAGAAGAACAGTAGTTAGGGGGCTTCTTGCAAGCCGTTAGTTGGTAATTGTTCGTGCTAACGGCTTTTTTTGAACTATTGAAATAGACAGGAGGATATCAAGTGTTCCTCAAACGTTTAGATGTGGTAGGATTTAAATCATTTGCCGATCGAGTTTCTGTTGAATTTGTTCCGGGTGTAACAGCGGTTGTGGGACCGAACGGAAGTGGGAAAAGTAACATTACAGACGCCATTCGATGGGTGCTCGGAGAACAATCGGCCAAGTCACTTCGTGGGTCGAAAATGGAAGATATCATCTTTGCCGGAAGCGATACACGAAAACCACTCAATTTTGCCGAAGTTTCACTCACACTAGAAAACGAAGATCAATTTTTACCAATCGATTATAACGAAGTTTGTATCACCCGACGTGTCTACCGTTCGGGTGAAAGCGAGTTTTACATTAACCAACAACCATGCCGATTAAAAGATATTATTGATTTATTCATGGATTCTGGTCTTGGGAAGGAATCGTTTTCCATTATCGGACAAGGCCGGGTGGAAGAGATATTAAATAGTAAAGCAGAAGACCGCCGCTCTATTTTTGAAGAAGCGGCTGGTGTGTTGAAATACAAAACAAGAAAAAAGAAAGCAGAACTAAAATTAAAAGAAACAGAAGAGAATTTACATCGCGTTAACGACATTTTGTATGAGTTGGAATCCCAAGTGGAGCCCCTCCAAATCCAAGCTTCCATAGCAAAAGATTATTTAGCTAAAAAAGAAGAGTTGGAGCAAATCGAGGTGGCTTTAACCGTTCATGAAATTGAAGAGCTTCATCATCAGTGGGAAACTCTTTCAAAACAATTGGAACTTCATCAAGAGCAAGAAATGGAGCTTTCTTCTTCATTAAACGCGAAAGAAGCACTACTAGAACAATTACGCGATCAAATAACGGCGTTAGATGAGTCCATTAGTGACTTACAAAATGTATTGTTAATTACAAGTGAAGAACTTGAAAAAATTGAAGGACGAAAAGAAGTTTTAAAAGAACGGAAAAAAAACGCGGCCCAAAACAAAATTCAACTTCAGAAAAACATCGAAGAGGCAACAGAAAAAATAAGTGCGCTCGAACAACAAAAAGCACAATTAGAGAAGGAATACAACGAGTATAAGAAAACGACCGAACAATTAAAAGAGGAATTAAAAGAAAAGCAGCTCTTAATAAAGAGCTTTTCGGAAAATTTAGAAGAGCTGATGGAATCACTTAAAGGAGATTACATAGAATGGCTTAACAAACAAGCAACTGCTAAAAATGAAATACAATATTTAACCCAACAACTCGAACAAATTGAGAGAAAACAAAAACAGCTGCTTGGAGAGAACGAGAAGTTTCTTGAACAACGAAAAGATATGGAAGATAAAAAAGTTCGCTTAGAAAGTGCGTTAACTGAAGTGAATGAACAATTGAATACCACTTTGCGGACGTATCGAGAAACACAAATCGCGATTGAGCGTATGAAAAATCAGCTCCAAAAGAAAGAATCCGCTCTTTATGAAGCGTATCAACTATTACAAAAAGCGACCTCAAGAAAGGAAATGCTCGAAGAAATGGAAGCCGAATATAGCGGCTTTTTCCAAGGAGTAAAAGCGGTTTTAAAAGCAAGAGATCAACAGTTACAAGGAATTCATGGGGCGATTGCTGAACTCGTTCAAGTACCTAAGAACTATGAAGTTGCCATTGAAACCGCGTTAGGTGGAGCGATGCAACATATTGTCGTTGAGACGGAACATCATGCCCGAATGGCTATTCAATATTTAAAGCAGCATCAATCCGGACGGGCGACCTTTTTGCCGCTAGAGGTCATAAAAGGAAAAAGTATTCCTTCATCCTATAAGGAAGCCATCCAATCTCATCCGTCCTTTATAGGTGTAGCAGCTAATGTTATTCATTTTGAACCACAGTATCAAGATGTGATCGATCATTTATTAGGAAATGTCATCATTGCTTCGGATTTAAAAGGAGCTAACGATATAGCGAAGCAAATGCAATATCGATATCGCATCGTTACTCTGGATGGGGATATCGTTAACCCAGGAGGCTCCATGAGTGGGGGGGCCATCAAACAAAAAACGACTTCTCTACTTAGCCGAAAAGGGGAGTTGGAGCAACTTATTCAAAAAATACCAGAAATGGACCGCCAAATTAGTAACGTAGAAAAGCAATTGAAAACATTAAAAACACAAATTGTTGACGAGGAAAAGCGTTTAGAAGAATTGCGCCGTGAAGGTGAACAGTTACGCTTACAGGAACAAGCACTCAAAGCAGAATACCGTGAAGTTGAATTAGCCGAAGCAAATGTCAATGAGCGACTATCGCTATATGACCGGGAACAAATGAATTATGTGAATGAGCAAACATCCATTCAACAACGAATGGACGAGCTGAAACAAGTCATCTGTCAAACGGAGGATGAATTAGCTCGAATTAATCATGAACTGTCTCAGCTGAATGAACGAAAGCAAACCGAACAGACGTCAAAAGAGACGTTAACGAACGAAATAAGTGATTTAAAAGCGACCCTAGCTGCAAAAAACGAGAATTATATGAACTGTAAAATGTCTTTAGAACGTGTGGAAAACGAATTGAAGGAAATGCAGCAAAAACGACAACATTATGAAGAAGATTTAATGCTTCTTGAACAAGAAATGACCGATAGCCACTCAGGTGAACAACAATTAGAAGAAGCTGCACTGAAAAAAATGCATGATAAAAAGGAAACGTCTCGTCTGATTTCATTGCGTCGTAAAGAACGTTTGTCGATGCAACAACAGTTGGAAGACGTTGAGCTTGAAGTAAAAGAACTAAAGCGTCAGTATAAAGGCATTAGTGAAACGATGAAAGATGAAGAGGTAAAACTCAATCGCTTGGATGTGGAATTAGATAATCGTCTTGCGCATCTTCGTGAAGAATATATGCTGTCGTTTGAAGCAGCTAAGCAAGATTACCCTCTAACTGTTTCCGTCGAAGAAGCTCGTAAAAAAGTGAAACTTATAAAAATGTCCATAGAAGAGTTAGGAACAGTTAACCTCGGAGCAATTGATGAATATGAACGGGTATCTGAGCGATATCAATTTTTAATGGAACAAAAAAATGATTTAGAGCATGCAAAGCAGACCTTATTCCAAGTCATTCAAGAAATGGATACCGAAATGAAAAAGCGATTTGAACAAACATTCACTGCTATTCGTGACCAATTTGAGGACGTATTTCGTGCTCTTTTTGGGGGAGGACGTGCCGAATTAAAATTAACAGACCCAAGTGATTTACTTCATACCGGAGTGGAAATTGTAGCTCAACCGCCAGGGAAAAAGCTACAAAATTTAGCATTACTATCTGGTGGGGAACGAGCATTAACCGCCATTGCTCTTTTATTTTCGATATTAAAAGTTCGTCCTGTACCGTTTTGTGTGCTTGATGAAGTAGAAGCTGCTCTGGACGAAGCAAACGTCTACCGGTTTAGTAAATTTTTAAAACAGTTTAGTAAAGAAACGCAATTTATTGTGATTACCCATCGAAAAGGAACGATGGAGGAAGCGGACGTGTTATATGGGGTGACGATGCAAGAATCCGGCGTGTCCAAAATGGTATCGGTCCGTTTGGAAGAAACCAATGATTTAGTGAAATCGTGAAAGGGTGTTGGAAATGAGCTTTTTTAAACGGTTGAAGGAAAAAATTACCCAATCTACTGACACGGTAACGGAAAAATTTAAAGAAGGATTAACGAAAACGCGAGATAACTTTGCCAATAAAGTTAATGATCTCGTTGCTCGATATCGAAAAGTTGATGAGGAATTTTTCGAAGAATTAGAAGAAATTTTGATTCAAGCGGACGTCGGATTTAATACAGTGATGGAACTTGTTGATGAATTAAAAATGGAAGCGAAACGTCGCAATATTCAAGATACGTCCGAACTTCAGTCCGTCATTTCGGAAAAACTTATTGAAATTTATGAAGGTGGTGAAGAAGGATCACAAGATTTAAATATGCAAGATGGATTAACCGTCATTTTATTTGTCGGTGTTAACGGAGTTGGTAAAACAACAACCATCGGAAAACTAGCACACAAATTTAAATCCGAAGGCAAGAAAGTGTTGTTGGCCGCAGGAGATACATTCCGTGCGGGAGCCATCGAGCAGTTAGAAGTGTGGGGAGAACGAGTTGGTGTTGATGTCATTAAACAAGGGGAAGGTTCTGACCCGGCTGCGGTCATGTTCGATGCAATTCAAGCGGCCCGAGCACGTAACGTGGATGTTCTTCTTTGCGATACAGCAGGGCGCTTACAAAATAAAGTGAACTTGATGAAAGAGTTAGAGAAAGTGAAGCGGGTCATTGAACGCGAAATTCCTGGTGCGCCTCATGAAGTACTTCTTGTGCTCGATGCCACTACAGGGCAAAATGCGCTTATTCAAGCGAAGCAATTTAAAGAGGTAACGAATGTAACGGGTATCGTCTTAACGAAACTTGATGGAACTGCAAAAGGTGGAATTGTATTAGCCATTCGGAACGAATTAAACATTCCGGTAAAGTTTGTTGGTCTTGGTGAAAAAATGGACGACCTACAACCATTTGATGCAGAAAAATACGTATACGGATTGTTCAGTGAGATTATCGAGAAAAGTGAAGCATAATTGTCAAGCTGGTCTTTTTAAGGCCAGCTTTTTTTATCGAGTAGTAATTACTCTTCAGTAAAAATAGAAGTTCCAACATTATATACACAGCTAGTGGTCAAGTAATTATATAAAAATAAACGCCCTTTTACTTCTTGCGATTATACCTCTTTCCATTGTTGGGTATTTATTTGCTGTTTTTAACGAATCTTTGTTTTTCTTATTTGAATGGCTTTTACGCTACTAATTTTAGTTTCAATTATTTTTTTCAATCATAAGCATTGTTAAAATAAAGAGTAGTTTAAAATGGATTCCTATCTCTATTCTAGCCTTTCTTGTTCAGTTTTCAGTCTTAAGTTTGTTCTTAGGACCTTTTACCGAGTACCGTATATTCTCTTTATTTTATATTGTTACATTCCTTGCTGTTGTGGTTTTTATTATAGCCTTTAGAAAAGTAACAAATTCAAATTCATCCCGATAATCTTTTTAATCTTCCCTATAACGTTTACGTTTTATATGTTATTGTTAAATAATTTCTGGGGAACAGATTTGAGTTAAGTTTTAGATGACTTTATTGTTATGTAGTTTATGCAAAGAAAATACAAGACAATAAATTTTAGGCTATGTTATATGTCAATGTTGATTTTTAGCAAGTGATTCACATGAAGCGAAAGGCGGCGACTTCAAGCGGGAACAAGAAGCCGCAAGACCCTTACTTGAGCGTAGCGAGGGAAGCGTCTTGCGTATTGTTATAATTAAACGGTGTTTTGAGTATTTCTAACAGAAAAATTAATAACATGATTGTCCATAAACACTTCTTCAAATGTAAAGATTTTTTCTTGACAATAGGGTTAAAAATGTGTATTCTTTCATATGTAAAGTCTTTTCACTTAACAGGGAGGGATAACGATGCTGGAGAAAACAACGAGAATGAATTACTTATATGATTTTTATCAATCGTTGTTGACTCCGAAGCAACGTAGTTATATGTCCCTCTACTATTTAGACGACTATTCTTTAGGTGAAATTGCTGAAGAATATGAAGTGAGTCGTCAAGCTGTGTATGATAACATTAAGCGAACGGAAGCCATGCTGGAAGAATACGAAAAGAAATTATTGTTATTTCAAAAATTTCAAGAGCGCTCCAAACTTTTGCATCAAATGAAAATCGAGCTTGAGCAAGAGGAAGTTTCAAAAACGAACTTGCTGGCACTCATTGAAGCGCTCGAGAAGTTAGATTAGGAGGCGGCAATATGGCGTTTGAAGGGTTAGCCGACCGACTGCAAAGTACGATTCAAAAGATCCGCGGCAAAGGGAAAGTAACAGAAGCGGATGTCAAAGAAATGATGCGAGAAGTACGTTTAGCTCTATTAGAAGCGGACGTCAACTTCAAAGTTGTAAAGCAGTTTGTAAAAAAGGTGAGCGAACGCGCTGTCGGGCAAGAAGTCATGAAAAGCCTAACCCCTGGACAGCAAGTTATTAAAGTCGTTAAAGAAGAGCTCACCGAATTAATGGGTGGGGAACAAAGCCAAATTGCGGTAAGCAAAAGACCGCCAACCGTGATCATGATGGTTGGTTTACAAGGTGCAGGTAAAACGACAACAACAGGTAAGCTGGCCAACTTGTTGCGAAAAAAATATAATCGTAATCCGCTCCTTGTAGCGGCTGATATTTACCGTCCAGCAGCAATTAAACAGTTAGAAACGCTAGGGAAGCAACTGAACATGCCTGTTTTTTCTCTAGGGGACAAAGTAAGTCCGGTAGAAATTGCAAAGAAGGCAATCGAAAAAGCGAAAGAAGACCATCATGACTACGTGATCATCGATACAGCTGGACGACTGCACGTGGATGAAGAGCTCATGAATGAGCTTAAAGACATTAAAGAGCTAACACAGCCGGATGAAATTTTCCTAGTTGTCGATGCGATGACAGGACAAGATGCTGTCAACGTAGCCCAAAGCTTTAACGACCAGTTAGGCTTAACAGGAGTTATTTTAACGAAGCTTGATGGCGATACTCGAGGAGGAGCCGCGTTATCCATTCGATCCGTCACTCAAACTCCGATTAAATTTGTCGGTATGGGTGAAAAAATGGATGCATTAGAGCCGTTTCATCCAGAGCGGATGGCGTCTCGGATCCTCGGAATGGGCGATGTGTTAACGCTCATTGAAAAAGCTCAAGCAACCGTTGATCAAGAAAAGGCGAAAGAGCTTGAGCAAAAAATGCGAACAATGAGCTTTACGCTGGATGACTTTTTAGAACAGCTAGGACAAGTAAGGCAAATGGGTCCTTTAGATGAACTGATTAAAATGCTTCCAGGAGCTAATCGAATTAAAGGCTTAAATAATTTACAGATTGACGAAAAGCAAATCAGTCATGTCGAAGCAATCATTAGGTCCATGACGAAAGAAGAAAAGTTACATCCTGAAATTATTAACGCAAGTCGAAGAAAACGAATTGCGAAAGGAAGCGGGACATCGGTTCAAGAAGTCAACCGACTTCTGAAGCAATTCGAAGAAATGAAGAAAATGATGAAACAAATGTCTAATATGCAACAAAAAGGGAAGAAAAAAGGGATGAAATTCCCGTTTTTCTAATACATTCAATGAAATTTTTATGATGTTAAGAAAAAAACCTTTACAAACAAATTTACTATTTGTTATTATACTATCTTGTGTGAAACTATTCGGAGGTGCTTATAAAAATGGCAGTAAAAATTCGTTTAAAACGTATGGGAGCTAAAAAATCTCCTTTCTATCGTATTGTAGTAGCAGATTCTCGTTCTCCACGTGACGGTCGTTTCATTGAAACGATTGGTACGTACAACCCAGTTGCTCAGCCAGCTGAGGTTAAAATTGATGAAGAACTTGCACTTAAATGGTTACAAAACGGTGCAAAACCTTCTGACACAGTTCGAAACCTATTCTCTAAACAAGGTATTTTAGAGAAATTCCACAATCTTAAATACAGCAAATAATTTTGCGTATGATTGAATTAATTGAAACGATTGTTAAGCCCCTTGTTTCTTTTCCTGATGAGGTACGGGTAGAAGCCATTGAGGACGATGCAACTATTACGTATCGCCTCTCTGTTCACCCAGAAGATGTTGGAAAGGTTATTGGGAAACAAGGGTTGGTAGCCAAAGCGATTCGAACTGTGGTCTACACAGCAACAGGATCGAAACAACAAAAGAAAGTACGCTTTGAAATCGTGGAATAGGGAGGGACATCCTCCCTTTTTCCATATGTACCTTAGTAATAAGATGTGAAAAGGTACCTCACATTGCCTTTTGACCTCTTATTTCTATTATTGAGGTGGTTTGATGAAAATCATTCAACCAGTCACAGTAAAGCGGGTATTGACTGAAAGTGCAAAAGAAGAACTACTACAAATGTTTCAAGCCCGAAAATCGAGATGGGAAAAAGAAATAAATCAATTGAAGTTTGAAATGAAAAAACTTGAAAAAGGGAAAAAAATTGCATCCCCAGTGTTAAAAGCCAATTTTAGTAATGAAATTCAAATGCGTAAAGAAAAAATAAAGATGGTAGATTTCCAAATCGAACAATTGAACATATTACCTATAGGAAGCGAAATAAAAGATGGAGAAGTCCAAGCGCTCATCGATATCCAAATTGGTGATCGGTGGGACGAGGTGGTTCCAAAAGAAATCGTCATTAAAGATGGAATTGTTGAGGACATTCGATAGAGGTGAAGAATCATGGCAAAATGGTTTAATGTTGGAAAAATCGTGAACACCCATGGAATTCGTGGCGAAGTTCGCGTAATTTCTCGTACCGATTTTCCAGAGGAACGTTATAAAAAAGGAAATACGTTGTACATATTTATGCCGAATCAATCGGAACCAATACCGGTGATTGTAAAGAGTCATCGGACTCATAAATCGTTTGACCTCTTAACGTTTGAAGGCTATAACAATATTAACGAAGTAGAAAAATTCAAAGGTAGCTTATTAAAAATTTCAGAAGAACAATTAGGTGAACTGGAAGAAGGAGAGTTTTATTTTCACGAAATTATCGGTTGTGATGTGATTACTACTGATGGTGAAGTTATCGGCCAGGTAGCGGAAATTTTAACACCAGGTGCCAACGATGTGTGGGTCGTAAAAGGACCTAACCGAAAAGAGTTTTATATCCCATATATTGATGATGTCGTAAAAGAAGTCGACATTGACGAGAAAAAAATTACGATTGAACCGATAGAAGGGTTACTATCATGATGAAAATTGACATATTAACATTATTTCCGGACATGTTTCGTGGTGTCTTCGGTCAATCCATTTTAAAAAAAGCGGAGGAAAAGAAAGCTGTAACGTATAACCTCGTCAATTTTCGTGATTATGCAGACAATAAGCATCAAACGGTTGATGATTATCCATACGGTGGAGGCGCTGGAATGGTCTTAAAGCCTCAGCCGATTTTTGATGCTGTTGAAGATTTGAAGAGTAAAAGTACGACGAATCCGCGAATTATTTTAATGTGTCCGCAAGGGGAACGTTATACCCAAAAAAAGGCGGAAGAATTAGCGAAGGAAGACCATCTCATTTTAATTTGTGGACATTATGAAGGATTCGACGAACGAATCCGTGAGCACCTAGTTACAGATGAAATATCCATTGGGGATTACGTGTTAACAGGTGGGGAACTAGGAGCAATGGTCGTTGTAGATAGTGTCGTCCGATTGCTTCCAGGTGTGTTAGGCAATGAAACGTCCCACATAAAAGATTCGTTTTCAACCGGACTATTGGAACATCCACACTATACGCGTCCGGCTGATTTTCGAGGGATGAAAGTACCTGACGTACTATTGTCCGGAAATCACCGATTAATTGAAGAATGGCGAGAAAAAGAGGCGCTAAAACGGACATGGGAGCGCCGTCCGGATTTATTACATGAATATCCATTAACCGAAAAGCAAAAACAATGGATTCAACAGTGGGAAAATGAAAAATAAGCCTTGCTTTCACTATTAGACTATGTTATGATAACTGTTGTGACTTGAGCTAAGCATAGCTTGGTCCGTGAAAACGATGTTCCGCTGCAACGAATTTGAGTTTGTAAGAGCATCTGTTGGAAGGAGTTGAGTACGATGCACAAATTAATTCAAGAGGTAACAAAAGAACAACTTCGCACTGATTTACCTTCATTCCGTCCTGGTGACACTGTTCGCGTACACGTAAAAGTTATCGAAGGTTCTCGCGAGCGTATCCAGGTATTTGAAGGTGTCGTAATTAAACGCCGCGGTGGCGGAATTAGCGAAACTTTCACAGTTCGCAAAGTTTCTTATGGTGTTGGTGTTGAGCGTACATTCCCGCTACATACACCAAAAATTGCGAAGATCGAAGTTGTGCGTCGCGGTAAAGTTCGCCGTGCAAAACTTTACTACTTACGTAAATTGCGCGGTAAAGCTGCTCGTATTAAAGAAATTTTATAATGATCAACGTCATCTTCTCAAAAAGGAGCTTGAACTATCAAGCTCCTTTTCCGCTATTTACATATTCTCGGCATTTGCCGAGTTTTCTTTTACGGACGATTGAAAAAATTTTAGTTGAGAACACAGAAAAAGTGTTTTGCCTTCCGATTTTTATGTAAAATAAATAACATGTATAGAAAAAATAAATGGAAAAAACGGTAGGTGTAAGGAAAATGTCCAAACAAAAAAATGAGTGGTGGGAATGGACGAAAGCGCTCCTTATTGCGGTTGGGCTTGCTTTTGTCATTCGTTATTTTTTATTTACTCCCATTATTGTGGATGGGTTATCGATGATGCCAACACTACAAAATGGGGACAGAATGCTTGTGAATAAAATAGGCTACAAATTGGGAGAACCGGAACGATTTGATATTGTTGTGTTCCACGCACCCGAAAATAAAGACTATATCAAAAGAGTTATTGGCTTACCTGGAGATCGTATTGAATACAAAAACGATACGTTATACATAAATGGAAAAGCGTATGAAGAACCTTATTTAAAGGAATATAAAGAGCAACTACAAGGCGGTTTATTAACGGAGGATTTTACGTTAAAAGATATTATCGGTCAAGAAACGGTACCTGAAGGACACGTATTTGTAATGGGTGACAACCGTCGCTTTAGTAAAGATAGCCGACATATCGGACCAGTACGTATAGAAGAAATCATCGGCGAAGCTAGTATCGTTTATTGGCCAATTAGCGAAATTCGGGTTGTAAATTAAGCTAGGAGGGAATTACATCATGACGATCCAATGGTTTCCAGGCCATATGGCGAAAGCACGTCGAGAAGTAACAGAAAAGCTAAAACTTGTTGATATTATTTTCGAACTTGTTGATGCACGGTTACCACTTTCATCACGAAATCCGATGATCGACCAAATTATTCAACAAAAACCGCGATTAATGATTTTAAATAAAGCAGATATGGCCGATCCTTCCCGTACAAGTGAATGGATTAACTACTTTAATGAACGCGGCATACGTGCGGTGGCGGTAAATTCCCAAGCTGGCGAGGGAATGAAACAAATTGTAACGGCAGCCAAAGAAATATTACAAGAAAAATTTGATCGAATGAAAGCAAAAGGAATTAAGCCACGTGCCATACGAGCCATGATCGTCGGTATCCCAAACGTAGGAAAATCGACGCTCATTAATCGCTTGGCGAAAAAAAACATCGCGAAGACTGGCAATACGCCTGGTGTGACAAAAGCGCAACAATGGATTAAAGTAGGAAAAGAATTAGAACTTTTAGATACTCCGGGAATTTTATGGCCGAAGTTTGAAGACGAACAAATTGGGTACAAATTAGCATTAACAGGTGCGATTAAAGATTCGATTCTTAATTTACAAGATATCGCTGTCTTTGCCCTAAGGTTTTTAAACACTTATTATCCAGAGCGATTAAAGGAACGATACGGGTTAGAAACGATCGACGAACCAATTGTGGAAGCATTTGATGAAATTGGGCGAAAACGCGGATGTTTAATGAGTGGCGGAGAAATCGATTATGATAAAACGTCAGAAATTATCATTAGAGATGTACGGATGGAACGTCTTGGCCGCTTAACGTTTGATATACTTGAAGAATACAATGAAGAGGAATCATAAACGAAATCGGGTACGTACCCGGTTTCGTTTTCTTACGTTCGGCCTATACATATTTGATTGGTCATTCCGATAAAAACAGTAAATGAGGAGATACATATGACGAAAACATTAACGATCAAAGATGTGGAACAATTATTGCTTCAAATTGATCATGAAGATGACCCAAGATTCATTTCACTTCAAAACGATGAACGTAAAGGGGTTCAACGACTCATCGACAAATGGAAGAAAGAACGGGCAAAACAAGAGGCAGAAAAGCAACGACTGGAGGAAATGACACAATTTGAACGACAATTACGTCAAGAAGGTTTTACGTTAATTGCTGGTGTTGATGAAGTAGGAAGAGGACCGTTAGCAGGACCTGTTGTAGCTGCAGCTGTCATATTACCTCCAAGTAGTTTTTTACCTGGACTGAATGATTCCAAAAAACTATCGGAAAAAAAGAGAAACGAATTGTTTGAAATGATCAAACAGCAAGCAATATCTATTGGAATTGGCGTCATTTCTGCTGAAGAAATTGACCAAATTAACATTTACCAGGCGGCTAAAAAAGCGATGATTCATGCTGTTCAACAATTATCGCCGTTTCCTGAATTTTTATTGATTGATGCCATGGAGGTCGATGCACCAATTCCACAGCAATCGCTAATAAAAGGCGATGAAAAAAGCCTTTCGATTGCCGCTGCATCCGTTGTGGCAAAAGTGACCCGTGACCGCATAATGAGAGAATGGGGGAAACAATACCCGGCGTACGGTTTTGAAAAGAACATGGGGTACGGAACGAAAGAACACCTCGAGGCTCTTAAACAACTTGGCCCATGTTCAATTCATCGAAAAACGTTTTCTCCAGTGAAGGATTATATTCGCTAATTTAGGAGGAAAATTGTCATGATTCGAACGTCTCCTTTTTCCCATCAACCTATTGATCGATTGGACCGGCAACCTTTCACATTACAACAAGGACAAATGTTTTTTGGAAAGGTGAACAAACTGTTTTCTAACGGAACAGCCGAAGTGGTAGTTGGAAAAGAAAGGTTTGTGGCAAAATTAGAAACCCCATTAGAAGTCGCAGGAAAATATTTGTTTCAAGTTCAAATGAAAGACGGACAAGTCGTTTTAAAAGTAATGTCCTCCAATCAACCAATAACTTCTCATCACCAGCTATTAACATCACTCTCGTTGCCTTATTTACCAATATATGAAACATTACTAGCCTGGATGGAAAAAGAACATATCCAATTATCAAAAGCGAATTTGCTGCAACTTGCTCAATGGTTGGCTGATGTTGAAGATCAATCACAAGCATTAAACGTGTTGAAACAAATGCTTCAGCGTGGGCTTCCATTAGAAAAAGATGTATTTTTTTCTTATTTAGCTGGAACAAAAGGCGATTCAATTACTCATGAAATAAATCAGTTTTTAAAGGAACTTCACCATTGGAATGGAAATACAACCTTAAAGCAATCGCTTCTTACGACTGGCCAATTTATACAAAACGGATGGACACGAATACTTGCTCAGCAAGTTTGGGCTTTGATGTTTCGTGATGCAGTGGATGGAAAAAATGCTTCAATAACCGAATGGTTCTTTACATCGGGGGATGTACCGAAGGGCGAGACATGGCTTGGCTTAGCCGAAAAAAATATTCGAATAAATGTTACGAAAACAGAAGATGGAAAGCTTTCTTTCGTGCAATTACTTCAAAAGTTCATCCCTTTAGCAAAAGCAACCGACCCAACGATAGGGGATGAATTATTTAAACAATTGATTTTATTAGAAAAAGGAGACGTGTCTTCAGCTCATGTGTCCATACTTGCGAAAACTCTTGTGAACGCGATGGTTAATGTGATCCAACAATCCCCACTCGAGATTACTAAACAGCCAATGAGCCAATTGTTTCAGCATCTGTTCAACATCTCTCCAGGGAAAATAGAACAGTTGATTCAACACATTCAAGCCATGATTCAAAACGGTTCACTTGGAGAAAATATTATTCCAAAAGAAATGGAAACATATATTCAAAAAATAATAGAGTCTTCTTCACATCCCGTTCATTGGCAAGGAAGAGTATGGAAAGAATTATTTGGGCAAATTATGAAACATTTAGGTCTTGGATATGAAGGAGCCATTGGAAAGGGGGAACAACCTTTATGGACCGAACAGCTCAAACCATTGCTTGTACAATTGCTTCAAGAGCCAGTACCAACACAGTTAAAAGAACAAGCTGAACACCTGTTAATGAAATTAAATGCTCCAGCCGTGACCCAGCAACAAATGGGTCCATTAACTCAAGTGGTCTTTCAACTTCCGTTGAATTTGTTCAATTATGAAACCGATATTACGTTCCAGTGGACTGGTCGAAAAAAAGAAAACGGAGAAATAGATCCTCATTTTTGTCGAGTGTTATTTTATTTGGATTTAGCTCATTTACATGAAACGATTGTAGATATGCATGTACAAAATAAAATTGTTTCCATCACGATTTTTCAAAGAAACGAAACGATTGAACAGCTTGCACAGCCGTATCTATCATCTTTAAAAGAACGTCTGTTGGAGAAAGGATATCGTTTATCGACCGTTCAATTTAAACCCCTTCAACAAAAGTCAAATCTTCAACCTTCCGTGAATACTACTGAAGAGACGACGTTGTATACGGGAGTGGATATTCGGATATGAAAAAAAAACGTAAAGAAGCGGTCGCTCTATCCTATCATCCCGAACGTGACAAAGCACCAATTGTCGTGGCGAAAGGTAAAGGAAAAATCGCTGATGCAATTCTAGAAAAAGCGAAGGCACATGATATACCCATTCAAGAAGACCGTACCCTGGTTTCTTTATTGGGTCAGCTTCAAATTAACGAAACGATTCCTGAGCAACTCTTCGAAGCAGTTGCTGAAGTATTTGCTTTTGTGTACCGTTTAGACCGACAAGTAGGAAGCCGAAAGTAAATCGGCTTCCGTATACTTTACAAACCAAATGAAAAAAAGATTTATAAAAATAATGATTAGGAAAAATAGAAATTTTTATAGAGAATACAGAAAATTTAAACTAATATAATATTTCGGGTCAAAAGGTAGACAATAATACTGTCATTTTATACAATGAAAGCGCAGTCTATTTTTTGAAGAGTTTGATAGGAGGATGGGACATGAATATCCACGAATATCAAGGTAAAGAAATCCTCAGAAAATATGGGGTTACAGTACCGAACGGAAAAGTGGCTTTTACTGTAGATGAAGCCGTAGAAGCTGCCAAGGAATTAGGAACAGATGTAGTAGTTGTTAAAGCCCAAATCCATGCCGGTGGTCGTGGAAAAGCTGGCGGTGTTAAAGTTGCCAAAAACTTAGATGAAGTCCGTACATACGCAAGCGAACTTTTAGGAAAAACACTTGTGACTCACCAAACAGGTCCAGAAGGCAAAGAAGTTAAGCGCTTACTTATTGAAGAAGGCTGCGACATTAAAAAAGAGTATTATGTTGGTTTAGTTTTAGACCGTGCAACTTCCCGTGTCGTGCTAATGGCCTCTGAAGAAGGCGGAACTGAAATTGAGGAAGTTGCAGCGAAAACTCCTGAAAAAATCTTTAAAGAATATATTGATCCTGTTACAGGACTTACTCCATTCCAAGCGCGTCGTATTGCGTTCAACATTAACATTCCAAACGAATTAGTGGGACAAGCTGTGAAATTTATGATGGGCTTGTACCAAGTATTTATTGAAAAAGACTGCTCTATTGCTGAAATTAACCCGCTTGTTGTAACAGGCGATGGCAAAGTGATGGCTCTAGATGCAAAATTAAACTTCGACTCAAACGCTCTTTATCGTCATAAAGACATTCTTGAATACCGTGATTTAGACGAAGAAGATCCTAAAGAAATTGAAGCTTCTAAACATGATTTAAGCTACATTTCTTTAGATGGAAATATCGGATGTATGGTAAATGGTGCCGGGTTAGCGATGGCGACGATGGATATTATTAAATATTACGGCGGTGAACCTGCAAACTTCCTAGATGTTGGGGGCGGTGCTACGGCTGAAAAAGTAACAGAAGCATTCAAAATCATTCTGTCTGACCCGAATGTAAAAGGAATCTTTGTTAACATCTTTGGCGGTATTATGAAATGTGACGTCATCGCTACAGGTGTTGTTGAAGCAGCGAAGCAAGTTGAATTAAAAGTACCTCTCGTTGTACGTCTTGAAGGTACAAACGTCGAATTAGGCAAGAAAATTTTAGAAGAGTCTGGACTAAATATTATCGCAGCAGAATCAATGGCTGACGGCGCACAAAAAATCGTGGAGCTAGTAGGTTAAGAAAGGCAGGGGGACGAAATGAGCGTATTTATTAATAAAGACACAAAAGTAATTGTTCAAGGAATTACCGGTTCTACAGCGATGTTCCATACGAAGCAAATGCTCGAATACGGGACAAAAATTGTTGCAGGTGTAACACCTGGTAAAGGTGGAATTGAAGTAGAAGGTGTTCCTGTATTCAATACCGTAGAAGAAGCAAAAAAAGCAACAGGCGCAAATGTTTCCGTCATTTACGTACCAGCTCCATTTGCGGCAGATGCAATTATGGAAGCAGTCGATGCTGAACTTGATCTAGTTATCTGTATTACGGAACACATTCCAGTCTTAGACATGGTAAAAGTGAAGCGCTTTATGGAAGGTAAGAAAACACGTCTGATTGGTCCAAACTGCCCAGGTGTTATTACTCCAGGTGAATGTAAAATTGGTATCATGCCTGGTTATATTCATACAAAAGGTCATGTGGGTGTCGTTTCTCGTTCTGGTACACTTACATATGAAGCCGTTCATCAATTATCACAAGCCGGAATCGGACAATCAACAGCCGTTGGTATTGGTGGCGACCCAGTAAACGGAACAAACTTTATTGATGTCTTAAAAGCATTTAATGAAGATCCTGAAACATACGCCGTTATTATGATTGGTGAAATTGGCGGTACAGCAGAGGAAGAAGCTGCTCGCTGGGTGAAAGAAAACATGACAAAACCAGTAGTTGGTTTCATCGGCGGTCGTACAGCTCCTCCAGGAAAACGAATGGGACATGCTGGAGCTATTATTTCTGGTGGTAAAGGAACAGCTGACGAAAAAATTCGCGTCATGAACGATTGTGGTATTAAAGTAGCTGAAACACCAGCTGTTATCGGTGAAACATTAATTTCCGTATTAAAAGAAAAAGGCTTATATGAGAAGTGTAAAACGCACTAATTTAATGAAGGAAGACAGTTCACATGACGAACTGTCTTCCGTTCTATGATCATTTAATAACGTTGAGAGGTGATGACATGGACAAACTAACCTATCAACTTGTTCAATTGCATCACTGTTCAGGCATTACGTGGAGGCATTTAGAACGTCTTTGTTCCATTGGACCAATAGAAGATGTAACCGAAATCAACACGCTAATTAAGCAATTGCATTTAAATAAAGACACTGCCACTCTAGTTAGAGATCAAATGTCTCAATTTTCAACTACGCAATTAATAGAACGTTATAAACAAAGTGGAATTCACATCATCTCCATGAATCATCCTCTATACCCACCATCATTAAAGCACATTTATGAACCCCCACCTATGTTGTATGTTAAAGGAAATCTACAACTTTTACAATCTCCTATCAAATTAGCGATTGTTGGAGCAAGGGTACACGATCCTTATGGAGTTCAGGCATTAAAAACATTAATACCCGAACTCGTTGAAAAAAATGTTTGCATCGTGAGTGGACTAGCACGTGGAATTGACCGACTAGCCCATGAAATCACTATCAATTACGGTGGAAAAACGATTGGCGTGATTGCAGGTGGATTGTATCATATTTACCCGAAAGAACACTATGCATTAGCTGACAAAATGGCACAAGAGCATCTCCTCATTTCGGAATATCCCCCGATTGTCTCTCCTAAAAAATGGCATTTTCCGAAAAGAAATCGTATTATCTCAGGATTGTCAAGAGGAGTCTTAGTCGTTCAAGCAAGGGAACGAAGCGGCTCTTTAATAACAGCTGATTATGCGCTTGATCAAGGACGAGATGTATTTGCTATTCCCGGACCAATCACTTCTCCACTTACAGCAGGCACCCATCTATTAATTCAACAAGGAGCAAAGCTAGTTCATTCGCCCCAGGATATTTTTGATGAATGGTTCTATTAACCTATAAACAAAGATATGAACTTTCAATTTGGAGTTGAATATTTTGTGAATAAAAGAGGTATACATTATGGAAAAGGGAAAATTTTTCTTTAAAGCAGGAAAATAGGAAAAAAAGTGCGAAAAAAAACACTATTTACGTTGAAAGTGGTTGCATTTCTTTCAAATCTGTTATAAATTTTGCAACAGGTGTTTTAATAAAGCTGAAGGAACGTTATTTGAAAACGAATACAGAAAAACCTTTTTGATGGACGTCTGACCTTTAAAAAAAGGCGTGTTCTTCATTGACAAAGAGAAAAACTCTCATTAGTATATACATTTGTCTTGTAAATTTTCACCTCTAAGGAGGACTATTCATGTCAGATTACTTGGTGATTGTCGAATCGCCCGCTAAGGCGAAAACTATTGAACGATATCTTGGAAAAAAATATAAAGTAAAGGCATCTATGGGACATGTTCGCGATTTACCGAAAAGTCAAATAGGTGTCGATATAAATAATCAATACGAACCTAAGTATATTACGATTCGTGGCAAAGGTCCTGTATTAAAAGAATTAAAATCAGCAGCAAAAAAGGCGAAAAAAGTGTTTCTGGCAGCTGACCCAGACCGGGAAGGAGAAGCAATTGCTTGGCATTTAGCTCACAGTTTAGAATTAGATACGACTTCCAATTGTCGAGTTGTATTTAACGAAATTACGAAAGACGCTATAAAAGAATCTTTTAAACACCCACGTCCGATTAATATGGACTTAGTAGATGCTCAACAAGCCCGTCGTGTATTGGATCGGCTTGTAGGTTATAAAATTAGCCCTATCCTTTGGAAAAAGGTAAAAAAAGGGTTAAGCGCTGGCCGTGTACAATCCGTTGCCGTTCGCTTAATCATTGACCGAGAAAACGAAATTAAAAACTTTGTACCCGAAGAGTACTGGACGATAGAAGCTCATTTTTCTAAAGAGAAAGAAGTGTTCCAAGGTTACTATTATGGAAAAAACGGCGAAAAAATAGATTTAAAATCTGAAGCGGATGTAAAAAGTGTACTATCATCCCTTGAAGGAAATGAGTTTCTAATTACAAACGTGGTGAAGAAAACCCGTAAACGAAACCCAGCGCCACCTTTTACGACTTCCTCTTTGCAACAAGAAGCAGCTCGAAAATTAAATTTTCGTGCCAAAAAAACGATGATGTTAGCTCAGCAACTATATGAAGGAATTGACATCGGTAAAGAAGGAACAGTCGGTCTCATTACGTATATGCGTACAGATTCAACACGGGTATCGGAAGTAGCGCAAAAAGAAGCGTCGGAATATATTGCCGAGCAGTTTGGTTCTACTTATGTAAAACAAACTCAAGCGAAAGAGAAAAAGTCGGCTAATGCTCAAGATGCTCACGAAGCGATTCGTCCAACAAGTACGCTTCGCGATCCTAATTCTATTAAGGAGTTTCTAAGCCGTGATCAATATCGTTTGTATAAGCTCATTTGGGAACGTTTCGTAGCAAGTCAAATGGCACCAGCCGAACTTGATACGATGAGCGTTGATTTAGAAAATAACGGACATGTATTTCGAGCGAACGGTTCTAAAGTAAAGTTTCCAGGATTTATGAAAGTATATGTAGAAGGAACCGATGATCAAAAAGAAGAGAATGAAAAAATGTTGCCAGATTTAACGAAAGGTGATAAAGTTCTATCGGAAGAGATAAAGCCGAAGCAACATTTTACACAACCGCCTCCTAGATACACTGAGGCGAGATTAGTAAAAACATTAGAAGAACTTGGAATCGGTCGACCTTCCACTTATGCTCCAACTTTGGATACGATTCAAAAGCGCGGTTATGTCACATTAGAAAATAAACGGTTTGTCCCAACTGAACTGGGAGAAATTGTTCTTGATTTAATAAAAGAATTTTTCCCAGAAATCATTGACGTAGAATTTACGGCAAAGATGGAAAGAAGTTTGGATGAAATTGAAGAAGGAAAAGTCCAATGGGTTAAAATTATCGATGATTTCTACAAAGAGTTTCAAGTTCATCTAAAAAAAGCTGAAGAAGAAATGAAAGAAGTAGAAATAAAAGATGAACAAGTCGGTGAAGATTGTGAAGTATGTGGCAGCCCGCTTGTTTATAAAATGGGTCGCTATGGAAAATTCATGGCGTGTAGCAATTTTCCTGATTGCCGATTTACAAAGCCGATTGTAAAAGATATTGGGGTTAAATGTCCGAAATGTAAAGAAGGAAACATTATCGAACGAAAAAGTAAGAAAAGAAGAACGTTTTATGGTTGTGACCGTTTTCCAAAATGCGATTTCGTTTCATGGGACAAACCACTTGAACGAAGTTGTCCAAAATGCGGTCAAATGCTAGTAGAGAAGAAGCTGAAAAAAGGGGTCCAAGTTCAGTGTATTCAATGTGATTACAAAGAAGAACCCCAAAGCTAATGCAATGAGGGTGAGCACAGTGCTCACTCTTTCTGTTTGAATAATGTTGCATAAAAAGGTTATAATTTTACAGAAAATTGACCATCCCTTTAAGATAAATGATCTTTCTCTTATAACTATTAGAGATAGATGCCGAATATAATAACATGGAAGTCTTTCAAGGGAAAGACGAGGAGGATTTTGTATGTCAAAGGAAGTTGTAGTTAACGTTGTTGGAGCTGGGTTAGCAGGAAGTGAAGCTGCTTGGCAAATTGCCAAGCGAGGAATTCGTGTTCATCTATATGAAATGCGTCCAGTGAAACAAACACCAGCACATCATACAGATAAATTTGCCGAGTTAGTTTGTAGTAATTCATTGCGTGCCAATTCATTAACCAATGCTGTAGGGGTTTTGAAAGAAGAAATGCGTCACCTTGACTCGGTCATCATCCTTTCAGCTGACGATTGTAGCGTTCCAGCCGGTGGAGCGTTAGCTGTTGATCGTCACGAATTTGCCGGTAAAGTAACCGAACGGGTGAAAAATCATCCGAATGTAACCGTATTTCATGAAGAAGTGACGGATATCCCAGAAGGAATTACGGTAATAGCAACAGGACCTTTAACAAGTGAAGTGTTATCAAAAAAGCTTCGTGACTTAACAGGAGAAGATTATTTATACTTTTATGACGCAGCTGCTCCTATTATTGAGAAAGATAGCATAGATATGGAGAAAGTGTATTTAAAATCTCGTTATGACAAAGGAGAAGCAGCATATTTAAACTGCCCTATGACCGAAGAAGAATTCAATCGCTTTTATGATGCATTAATTTCAGCGGAAACCGTTCCGTTAAAAGAGTTTGAAAAAGAAATTTATTTTGAAGGTTGTATGCCGATTGAAGTAATGGCTCAACGTGGGAAAAAGACATTGCTGTTTGGACCGATGAAACCGGTTGGATTAGAAGACCCACGAACGGGGAAAAGACCATATGCTGTCGTTCAACTACGTCAAGATGATGCAGCTGGTACACTGTATAATATAGTAGGTTTCCAAACTCATCTAAAATGGGGACCTCAAAAAGAGGTAATTCGCCTCATTCCAGGTCTAGAAAATGCTGAAATTGTTCGTTATGGAGTCATGCATCGTAACACATTTATTAATTCACCGAAAGTATTAAAGCCAACGTACCAATTTCATAAGCGTGATACATTGTTCTTTGCTGGGCAAATGACCGGAGTAGAAGGTTATGTTGAATCAGCGGCAAGTGGGTTAATTGCAGGTATTAACGCTGCTCGCCTTGCTCAAGGCTTAGATCCCGTTGTCTTTCCGAAAGAAACAGCTATGGGTAGTATGGCGCGATATATTACAGAAGCCAATCCGGAAAACTTTCAACCAATGAATGCAAACTTCGGTTTATTCCCGCCACTACCTGAAAAAATAAAAGGGAAAAAAGAACGTAACGAAAAATATGCTCAACGCGCATTAGAAACAATTCAGAACTTTGTGAAAATATTGTAAATTCCATTGCAAGGGCTTAAAATTTATGATAAGATTTAAAAGCCCTTGCGAGGAGTTGAAACCCAGTGAATGAAAATTTGAATGTTTTGTTACAGTCGTTCATTACATATTTACAAATAGAAAAGAATTATTCACAATATACGATTGAGCATTATCGCAAGGATATTGAATCGTTCTTTGAATTTATGGCTGAAGAAGCGTTAACCATTGAGCAAGTCGAATATTTCAATGCAAGGCTTTATTTAACGAAATTATATGAACGGGAGTATGCTCGAGCTTCTGTATCGCGTAAAATATCAAGTTTACGAAGTTTTTTTCATTTTTTAGTAAGAGAGAAAAAAGTGTCAGAAAATCCATTTGCCTTTGTCTCACAACCTCGAGCGGAGAAGCGATTACCGAAGTTTTTTTATGAGGAAGAATTAGAAAAGCTTTTTGATTCATGTGATACTTCCACTCCCCTTGGGAAGCGAAATTTGGCTCTCCTTGAATTATTATACGCAACCGGTATTCGTGTAAGTGAGTGTGCGCAAATCCAGCTTCGAGATATTGATTTTTACTTAGCAACGTTACTTGTTCGAGGAAAAGGAAGTAAAGAGCGGTATGTTCCGTTCGGGTCATTCGCTCACGAAGCATTGCAAAGTTACATACAAGATGCAAGAGAAGCTCTTTTAAACGGAAAAGAACACTCGTTTTTGTTCGTTAATTTTCGAGGAGATCCTTTAACACCAAGAGGGATTCGTCATATTTTAAATGACTTAATGACGAAAGCTTCACTGAACAGTAAAATACATCCACATATGTTACGACATACGTTTGCTACACATTTGTTAAACAATGGAGCAGACTTACGAACCGTTCAAGAATTGTTAGGACATGTGAACTTATCATCCACGCAAGTGTATACACATGTCACAAAAGAGCATTTACGCCGTGCTTACATGAATCATCATCCACGGGCATAAGACCAATTGAAGGAGGGTCTCATTTGGAAGGGTTTCACGCAACAACAATATTTGCGATTCAACATAATGGAAAATGTGCGATGGCTGGAGATGGTCAAGTGACGTTTGGTAATGCTGTTGTGATGAAACATACAGCTAGAAAAGTTCGTAAATTATTTAATGGAAAAGTGTTAGCTGGATTCGCTGGTTCGGTTGCTGATGCGTTTACGTTATTTGAAATGTTTGAAGGGAAATTAGAAGAATTTAACGGCAATTTATCTCGTGCTGCCGTGGAATTAGCAAAACAATGGCGTAGCGACAAAGTATTAAGAAGGTTAGAGGCGATGCTTATCGTGATGGACGAAAGCAAGCTGTTGCTTGTATCCGGTACGGGCGAAGTGATTGAACCCGATGATGGCATACTAGCAATCGGATCAGGTGGAAATTACGCCTTATCAGCAGGGCGTGCTTTAAAGCAGTATGCTGGTGATCATTTGTCTGCGAAAGAGATTGCTGCTGCTGCCTTAAAGATTGCTGCAGACATTTGTGTGTACACAAACCATGAAATTGTTGTAGAAGAGCTGTAAAGGGGTGAATAAATGTGAAAAAAAATGAATTAACTCCCCGTCAAATTGTTGAGCGTCTTGACCAATATATTATTGGCCAAAAAGAAGCCAAACGTGCGGTGGCTGTCGCTTTACGTAACCGGTATCGTCGCAGTAAGTTAGATGAAAAATTACGCGATGAAGTGATTCCGAAAAATATTTTAATGATCGGTCCAACGGGAGTAGGAAAAACGGAAATCGCACGCCGTATAGCAAAGCTCGTTGGTGCTCCGTTTGTAAAAGTAGAAGCGACGAAATTTACTGAAGTCGGTTATGTCGGGCGAGATGTTGAATCGATGGTTCGCGATTTAGTCGAAACGGCTGTCCGAATCGTAAAAGAAGAAAAAATGAACGAAGTGCGAGATCGCGCGGAAGAAAATGCGAATCGACGACTCATCGAATTGCTCGTTCCATCTCCAAAAAAGTCTGGTGGGTATAAAAATCCGTTCGAAATGATTTTTGGTGGGACTTCCTCGACAACAACACCTGAGACGGATGAAAAAGAGGATACCAACATTTACGAACGGAGAAGACAAGTCGCTGAAAAATTGGGCCGTGGCGAATTAGAAGAGGAAATTGTCACTGTGGAAGTTGATGAACAAGCCCCTTCCATGTTTGACTTACTTCAAGGTTCTGGAATGGAGCAAATGGGCATTAATATGCAAGATGCGTTAAGCAGTTTGATGCCAAAACGTAAGAAAAAGCGGAAACTAAAAGTAAAAGAAGCCAGAAAAGTTTTAACGAATGATGAAGCCCAAAAATTAATCGATATGGACGAAGTGACCCAAGAAGCAATTTATCGAGCTGAGCAAACAGGAATTATTTTTATCGATGAAATCGATAAAATTGCAAGTCGCACTTCGAGTCAATCTTCGGCAGATGTATCGCGAGAAGGTGTTCAGCGCGATATTTTACCAATTGTTGAAGGTTCGACTGTTGTAACGAAATACGGTTCAGTAAAAACAGACCATATTTTATTCATTGCCGCTGGAGCTTTTCATATGGCGAAGCCTTCAGATTTAATTCCGGAGCTTCAAGGACGTTTTCCAATTCGTGTTGAGCTACAAAAATTGTCCGTCGAAGACTTTGTTAGAATTTTAGTTGAACCAGATAATGCAATTATTAAACAATATCAAGCATTATTGGAAACTGAAGGTATACAAATTGAATTTTCTGACGATGCTATTCGTAGAATTGCTGAAATCGCTTTTGAAGTTAATCAGAATACGGACAATATTGGAGCGCGCCGTTTGCATACCATTATGGAAAAATTGTTAGAAGATTTGTCGTTTGAAGCACCTGATATTACGCTTGAAAAGATTACGATTACTCCACAATATGTTGATGAAAAACTTGGAGCAATCTCTCAAAATAAAGATTTAAGTCAGTTTATTTTATAGTAATAGACAATGAAACGATTAGATAACATTTTATGAATCAAATTTATGCTAGGAGGAATAGAAATGGACTTATTAACTAAAACACGTAAAATTAATGCAATGTTACAAAAAGCTGCAGGTAAACCTGTAAACTTTAAAGAAATGGCTGAAACATTATCAGAAGTAATTGAAGCAAATATTTTTGTTGTCAGCCGTCGTGGAAAATTATTAGGATTTGCTATTAACCAACAAATTGAAAACGAGCGTATGAAGAAAATGCTTGAGGATCGGCAATTTCCAGAAGAATATACAAAAAGCTTATTTAATATCACGGAAACATCACCTAACTTAGATGTATATAGTGAATACACAGCATTCCCTGTAGAAAACCGTGATCTATTCCGTAACGGATTAACAACAATTGTACCTATTAACGGTGGGGGTGAGCGTCTCGGAACGTTAATTCTCGCTCGCTTAGAAGAAAAATTCCATGACGATGATTTAATCTTAGCCGAGTATGGTGCAACAGTTGTAGGGATGGAAATTTTACGTGAAAAAGCGGAAGAAATTGAAGAGGAAGCACGCAGCAAAGCCGTTGTTCAAATGGCTATCAGCTCCTTATCATACAGTGAATTAGAAGCTATTGAACATATTTTTGAAGAACTAAATGGGACAGAAGGACTACTCGTAGCATCAAAGATTGCTGATCGCGTAGGTATTACTCGATCTGTCATCGTTAATGCTCTTCGTAAATTAGAGAGTGCAGGTGTTATCGAATCTCGTTCATTAGGGATGAAAGGAACTTACATTAAAATTTTAAACGACAAATTCTTAGTGGAGCTTGAAAAATTACGTTCTCATTAATTACAACAAAAAAGCGGGATTGTCTTTTAGACAGTCCCGCTTTTTTTAATTTTGCCTTGTTAAACGATACTGTTGATATTTATACATTACGCTTGTGGCGGACGCTTTCCGGGGGCAAGCCGCAAGCCGCAAGCCGCTTCCCTCGCTACGCTCAAGTATGGGTCTTGCGGCTTCTTGTTCCCGCTGGAGTCGCCGCCTTTCGTTTCAGTGAACAATTAGCTAAAAATCAACAATGAAATATAACATAGCCTTTATTTTATTTTTGTATGACTAATTGAATCAAATTGATAAATCTACAAACAATCAGCATGTTATGATAAGTAGAATTTGACAAACTTCAACAAAATATACAAAAAATTAACGTATCTGCCCGTTTGTACATGTTATGATGAAAATGCAATTATCGGTTATTTTGTAAAATCATTTATACCATTTCAACATTTCACTATGGAAGAAAAAGATGAAAATTGATACAATGAATACCGAGATATTTGTCGAAAATTGTCCATTTTCTGTATTTACAAAATAATGTATATAATTAATTCTAAAGTACTAGTTCTAAAAAATAGGTTAGTAGTCTTAGGAAATGAAATAGACATGGGGTTTGGAAAACATTACAATAGTTACTGTGATTTTCCGTGAAATTTGTCAAAAAAGATAAAAAAATGTAATCCTCGTAAAAAAGGAGGACGCTATGAAGTTATTTTCATCGACAATTACTTTGCTAGAAAAAGGATTAGATTATTCTGCCCTCAAACAAAAGGCGATCTCCAATAATATAGCGAATGTGGATACGCCAAATTATAAAGCCCAAAATGTCAGTTTTCGACAAATATTCGAACAAGAACGGAATTACCAATCGTTCTCTGCTTATCGCACGGACAAAAGGCATTTTGATTTTCAAAGTCGTCAGACAACGACTGGTGCATTTATTACTTCCCAATTGATGAACTACAATCATTCGGGAAATAGTGTTGATTTAGACAAAGAAATGGCAGATTTAGCGACAAATCAAATTTATTTTCATGCCTTAACCGATCGAATCAGCGGTAAGTTTTCTTCATTACAAACCGTTATTAAAGGAGGTAAGTAAGGTCATGTCGATCTTTACTAGCTTAAATATCACCTCTTCTGCCTTAACCGCTCAGCGATTGCGCATGGATGTTATTTCCTCCAACATGGCGAACGTGGACACAACTAGAGCCCAACTTGTGAATGGCGAATGGCAGCCATACCGCCGGAAAATGGTTGTTCTTGAACCAAAGGGTCATTCATTTGCGTCATTTTTGCGCCAAGCAATGGGAACAAATGAGGCGACTAAAGGGGTGAAAGTGTCGAAAATCGTTGAAGACCAAACCCCTTTTAAACTAGTCTATGATCCCAATCACCCAGATGCTAACGAGGATGGTTATGTTGAATTACCGAACGTTGATCCACTCCGCGAAATGGTTGATTTGATAAGTGCAACACGTTCGTACGAAGCGAACGTAACGGTATTTAATGCGTCTAAAGGAATGATGATGAAAACTCTTGAAATCGGAAAATAAGTAAAGGAGTTATGAATATATGCTACTCAATGAAATTAATTCGAATGTTGTTTCTCCTTTTCGACCGTTAAGTGAAAAAAAAGTTCAAAAATCTGCTTTTTCTGCTCAACAATCTTTTGCCAAAGTATTAAAGCAATCCATTGAACAAGTGAACCAATCTCAACTTGAAGCGGATCGTTTAACAGAGAAGTTAGTAAAAGGTGAAAATGTGGAGCTTCATCAAGTGATGATTGCCGCTCAAAAAGCAACGATTTCGTTACAAACAGCTGTAGAAATTCGAAACAAAGTAGTTGAAGCTTATCAAGAGATGATGAGAATGCAAGTATAATTTTACTCTTCAGTAATATCGATAACGCCGGAGGATTACGATGAATGAGACGTTACATAGATATATAGAACCACTGAAACAATTTTGGAACAAAAAATCAACGAAACAAAAATGGCTTATAACCGGAATCTCTCTTCTCGCTATCATCTTAATTTCGGTAACGGTGTACATACTTTCACGTCCCACAATGGTTCCTCTTTATAGCAACTTATCTCCAGCTGAGACTGGATCGATAAAAGAAAGTCTTGACGCAAAGGGGATTCCGTCTGAAATTACCGATGGTGGTACGACCATCAAAGTGCCAGAGCAATATGTGGACACGTTATTAGTGGAACTAGCAGCTGAAGGGATTCCTAAGTCTGGGAGTATCGATTATTCATTTTTTAGTCAAAACGCCGGATTTGGTATGACAGAAAATGAGTTTAATGTCATGAAGCTTGATGCGATGCAAACCGAACTTGCTGAGTTAATCAAAGGGATTGACGGTGTACGAGACGCCCGAGTGATGATCAACTTACCAAATGAAGGAGTTTTTGTAAAAGATAAAGCACAGGAAGCGTCGGCTTCTATCGTTCTACAAACAGAGCCGGGATACGATTTTGATGAAAAGCAAATAAAATCGTTGTATCACTTAGTTTCTAAAAGTATTCCCAACCTTCCTACTGATAATATCGTCATTATGAACCAATATTTTGAATATTTTGACCTGGAAAATGATAATAATTCGACTGGTTCATTATTTGCTGAACAACAAAATATTAAAGAACAAATTGAACGCAATATTCAACGCCAAGTCCAAAGTATGCTTGGAACATTAATGGGACACGATAAAGTCGTTGTTTCAGTAACAGCTGATGTTGATTTTACCCAAGAAAATCGCGAGGAATCATTAGTCACTCCTGTTGATGGGGAAAATATGGAAGGAATTACGATTAGTGCCCAACGGATTACGGAAACCTTTACCGGTAATGCGGATGCTGCAGGAGGGATACCACAAGGAGGAGACCCTGCCGATTCGCTCGGTACCTCCTATTTAGAAGGGAATGGAGGAACTGGTGATTACGAACGAATGGAAGAAACGATTAATAAAGAAGTAAATCGAATTCGAAAAGAAATCGTTGAAAGTCCATACAAAATTCGCGATTTAGGAATCCAAGTGATGGTAGAACCTCCAAACCCAGATGACCCTTCCTCTTTGCCAGAGGACCGACGTGAAGACATTACGAAAATGCTAGCAACCATTGTCCGTACTTCAATTGACAAAGAAGTCGCAACACCATTAACGGATGAAGAGATTGAAGATCGCATTGTTGTTTCCGTCCAACCGTTTAAAGGGAAAATCGAATTTAATCCAACATCTACAACTATTATTCCTTGGTGGGCATACGTTGTTGGCGGAGTACTTATTGGTATTATTGGTCTATTAATCTTCCTATTAATGAGAGCTCGCCGCAGACAAGATGAAGAGGACATGGTGTTACAAGAAATGAGTGCATCAATTGAAATCCCGGACGTGAACGAAGAAGTAGAAACAGAAGCATCGATGAGGAGAAAACAACTTGAAAAAATGGCTAAAGAAAAGCCGGAAGAATTCGCTAAAATATTGCGTACTTGGTTAGCGGAAGACTAGGAGTGAACTAGAAGATGAGTAAGAAAAATTTTAAAGAACTAACAGGAAGACAAAAAGCTGCCATTCTTCTCATTTCACTAGGACCTGATGTATCTGCTTCTGTTTACAAACATTTAACGGAAGAAGAAATTGAACGATTAACGCTTGAAATTTCTGGAGTGAAAAAAGTTGATTCACAAGCGAAAGAAGAAGTCCTTGAAGAGTTCCATAATATTGCTTTAGCCCAAGACTATATTTCCCAAGGTGGAATCGGCTATGCAAAGACAGTATTGGAGAAAGCGCTAGGGGAAGAACAGGCCGCTGCAATCATTAATCGTTTAACATCATCTTTACAAGTAAGACCGTTTGATTTTGCTAGAAGAGCAGATCCGGGACAAATTTTAAACTTTATTCAAAATGAACACCCGCAAACAATTGCGCTCGTTCTATCATATTTAGATCCTGCGCAAGCAGGTCAAATACTTTCTGAATTACCTCAAGAAGTTCAAGCGGATATCGCCCGACGCATTGCTTTAATGGACTCTACTTCACCGGAAATTATTAATGAAGTAGAGGCGATATTAGAACGGAAATTATCAACGACCGTAACTCAAGATTATACTCAAACGGGTGGAATTGAGGCGCTCGTCGAAGTGTTAAATGGGGTTGACCGGGCAACTGAACGGACCATTTTAGATGCATTGGAAATCCAAGACCCAGAACTAGCCGAAGAAGTAAAAAAGCGGATGTTCGTTTTCGAAGATATTGTTACCTTGGACAATCGTTCCATTCAGCGAGTTATTCGCGATGCGGATAATGAGGATTTAAAGCTAGCTTTAAAAGTTGCGAGCGACGAAGTCAAAGAAATTATTTTTCGCAATATGTCCAAACGGATGGTGGAAACATTCAAAGAAGAAATGGAATATATGGGTCCAGTCCGCCTACGAGATGTAGAAGAAGCCCAATCTCGTATTGTTGCTATTATCCGGCGTCTAGAGGATGCGGGAGAAATCATTATTGCACGCGGAGGAGGGGACGATATTATTGTCTAAAATTATCAAGTCCCGTTGGACCAATGCTCAAGCATCATCAAAGGTTATTGGAATACGTAATCTTCATTTTGGAGTGAAGAAAAATGATGTTCAAAAGAATGAACTCAATGCAGAACAAGAAAAACAGCGCCTTTTGGAAGAAGCACGAACGAAAGCAGAACAAATCATTCAACAGGCCCAATTGGAACTAGAACAAGCGAAAAAGCAAATTGAATTGGAAAAAGAGCAACTGGAACAAGAAAGGCAGCGATTATTAAATCAAGCTAAGGAAGAAGGGTATAAAGCTGGATTTCAACAAGGACAACAACAAGGGTACGATGAACAGCGGGAATACATTCAAGAAGCTAAAAAGATCGTTCAATTATCACAACAACAAGCGAATGAGAATATTGAACGATCAGAACATGTCATTTTTGAACTAGGAATGAAGACGGCTGAGCGCATTGTGGGACATGCTTTAAACGAAGACCCATCCATCTTCAGTTCGATTGTCAAACAAGTATTAAAAGAAGCACGAGAATATCGTGATATTCAAATTCATATCCATCCATCAAAGTACAGTTATTTGCTGTCGGAAAAAGAAGAATTACAAACGCTATTTCCAAATGAAGTGCAATTATACGTTTATCCAAATGATGAGTTACCATTAGATGGTTGTTTCATAGAATCACCGCAAGGACGAATTGATGCCAGTGTCGACACCCAATTAAATGAAATCCGCCGACAATTACAGGCAATTCTTGAAGGAGATTCAAATGAATGAAGGCTGAACAATTACTATTTTATATTCCTAAACTTGTCCCCATTAAACGGTACGGTCGGGTAAAACGAGTGGTTGGTTTATTAATTGAATCGCAAGGACCTGAAAGTTCCATTGGGGACGTGTGCTTGATTCATGCAGGGCAACGGAGGATTTTAGCAGAAGTCGTTGGATTTAAAGATGAAAATGTCATGCTTATGCCATATACGAACGTAAAAGAAATAGCTCCAGGCAGTTTAGTTGAAGCCACATTAAAGCCACTTGAAGTAAAAGTTGGGGAATCTTTAATTGGACAAGTAGTCGATGCCTTTGGCCATCCGTTAAATGGCGGAATACTTCCAAAACGGCTTACCAGCGTACCAACGGAACAAGATCCACCTAATCCATTAACTCGACCTCCGATTGTGGAGCCAATGGAAGTTGGAGTAAAAGTCATTGATAGTTTACTAACGATTGGAAAAGGACAACGTGTTGGTATTTTTGCTGGAAGTGGAGTTGGTAAAAGTACGCTATTAGGGATGATCGCTCGCAATACAAAGGCTGATTTGAACGTTATCGCCTTAATTGGTGAGCGCGGCAGGGAAGTACGTGAATTTATTGAACGGGATTTAGGTCCAGAAGGATTGAAACGTTCGATTGTCGTGGCCGCCACATCGGATCAACCAGCCTTAATGAGAATCAAAGGGGCCTTAACAGCTACTGCCATCGCCGAATATTTTAGAGACCGTGGAATGAATGTGATGTTAATGATGGACTCTGTCACTCGTGTAGCCATGGCTCAACGTGAAGTTGGATTAGCGATTGGGGAGCCTCCGACGACCAAAGGATACACTCCATCTGTTTTTGCCCTTTTACCGAAGTTATTAGAACGAACAGGAACGAATGAAAAAGGGACTATTACAGCTTTTTATACGGTATTAGTGGATGGAGATGACATGAATGAGCCAATTGCCGATACTGTTCGAGGCATACTAGATGGTCATATTGTTTTAGATCGAAAGTTAGCAAATCAAGGGCAATACCCTGCCGTCCATGTGTTAAAAAGCGTAAGCCGATTAATGAATCATTTAGTTACCGATGAACATTTAGAAGCAGCTTCCATCATTCGGAATCGACTTCATACATATATACAATCAGAAGATTTAATCCATATTGGGGCTTATAAAAAAGGGACTTCACGGGATATTGATGAAGCCATTCAATTTTATCCAAGTATCATACAGTTTTTGAAACAATCGATGTACGAACAAGTGTCGATGAAAGAAAGTGTTGATCAGTTAATAAACCTCAGCCGTAAAGGAGGTTAATCGAATTGTCGTTTCAATTTCGTTTAGAAAAAGTAATGGCGATGAAGGAAAAAGAACAAGAAAAAGCGCAGCGGGATTATCAAGAAGCGATTGAACAATTTGACAAAGTGGCTACAAAATTATATGAGCTTTTAAAAAGAAAAGAAGACCTTGAAACGCTTCAACAAAAACAGCTGCTTTCTGGTATGTCTGTACAACAAATGAAACATCATCAACAATTTATCGCCAATTTGGAACGCTCGATTGACTATTTCCAAGAAGCCGTTCGTAATGCGCGTACCCGTATGTATTGGCAAGAAGAACAATTAAAAGAAAAGCAAATGGAAGTAAAAAAATACGAAAAAGTAAAAGAGCAAGAATTCAAAAAGTTTATTGAAATCGAAAAAAAGCAAGATATGCGGGAAATGGACGAAATTTCAATTTTTCAATATGTATACCGCAGCGGAAGTTAGGTGTTGAAAATGGAAGAGATGACAAACAAAAGGTATAGACCACTTCAAGTTGTTGTGTTTCTTATCGTGATTCCTTTACTTTTTGCAACGACCGTTGCACTTTTTGTCATGACCGCTGCTGGAGTTAACGTATTTGAAAGCGGAAAAGAATGGGCGCAAAAAGTACCTTTTTTATCTTCAACAATAGATGGGGAAACTAAAGATTCGATTACTAAATTAAATGAACAAATTTTTGAATTAGAAGCAGAAATGAAAAATAAAGAAGCGAAAATTACTCAACTTGAAGCGAAATTGGCTTCTTCAGAAAAAACGAATAGCGAGTTAAAAGCCGAGAAAGAACAACTGATGCAACAAATGGAGGAACTTCACCAAATTCAGGAAGAAAATAAGCGAGCATTTAATGAGTTAGTTCAAACGTATGAGACGATGTCTCCTAAAAATGCAGCCTCCATCCTTTCTAATATGGAGGAACAGCAAGCGGTGAAAATTTTAGCAAATATAAGTACAGAAGCGCTTTCGAAAATTTTGGAAAAAATGTCTCCAGAAGATGCGGCTAAATATACCGAACTATTAGCAACAAATAACCATTAAGTTTTTTTGAAGGCTATGTTATACGTCATGATTTTTAGCAAGTTATTCACACGGCGACGACTCTAGCGGGAACAAGGAGCCGCAAGACCCATACTTGAGCGTAGCGAGGGAAGCGGCTTGCCCGCGGAAAGCGTCCGCCACAAGCGAAATGAATAAATATCAATAGTATCGTTTAACAGAGCCTTTTTGAAAGGAGGTGAAAAAAGGTGGAAGTGAGTCTCGTAAAAGCAGGAACACCGTTTCTGTCATCAACACCTACAACAACTAAAAGGAATGGTACTTCTTTCGGTGCTGTGTTTGCTCAGTTGCAAGGGAAAACTACTAATTCCCCATTCATTAGTAATGAAACCAACCTTCCATTATCAAGTAATGAAGTGTGGAAGGATATTATTCGCTTATTAAATGAACAAGTCTCTTTTATATCTCCTATTCAAGACGGAACAGCAGAAGAAGTAACATTACAGAAGACCGGTCTAACAAACAGTGAGTTGAACGATGCTCTAAACGAATTGATTAACGGGTTACAACGATTAGAGATAAATGATCCTATATTCCAAGAACAACTACATTGGCTCATAAAAGTTCAAAACCAAGGGGATTGGAGTGCAGTTTTATCTCCATTGCTCAGCCTTTTACATATGGTTCCTGCTGATAAGTTAAGTCAATTGTCATCTAAGCACTTAAAATCCGTCCTTTATGCAGCGAAAATGTTTGAACACGCTATTCGTCATATGGATGGATTCGGAAAACGGTTGGAACAAGCGAACGAGTTACAACAGTTGCTTAGAGGAATGGCTCAACGATTGGAACCGCTGATTGGAAATAACAACAAAGCCTTTTTAAAACAAGTGTATCATCATATGTCCCAATCAAATACTGAAACGGGCCAATCTATGACAACGCTAGGTGGACAATTGGTTAAAGGGTCGATGTTCGGTTGGACTGAAACCATTGGTAATGGACAAAGCGTCTTCATGCAGCCATCCCGAGCAGAGCAACTGATGCTTACCCTAACTTCACAATTGAAACCATTGAGTTATGAACAATTTGTAGAGGAATTTACGAACATATTGAATCGCTCCTCTTTCATGAAAGGGAAAGGAACAGAGAAGCTGCTCATTAAGCTATATCCTGAGCATTTAGGTAGTTTACGGATTGAATTGATTCAAAAAGACGGGATATTGACAGCAAAGATGTTAGCATCTACTGCTGCTGCGAAAGAACTGCTTGAGTCTCAAGTACAAGGATTAAAATCAGCTTTTGCTCAACACCAAATTCAAGTAGAGAAAATTGAGATCTCCCATGGTCAATTAGAATCACAACGTTTTGACAAAGGGGGACAACAATCACGAGGTGAACAAGAAGCTTCCCAGCAGGAATCGAAACAGAAGCAAAAAGAACAATCAGCAGAATCGTTTGACGAGTTCATAAAAGCGGTCGAAATAATGGAAGAATAAGGTGAGAAGGATGACGGTTTCTTTAGACCCAAACTTATTTTTAAGTTCCATTCAACAAAAACGTACAGCAAAGAGCGATACGTTAGGGAAAGATGACTTTTTAAAAATATTAATGACCCAATTACAAAACCAAGATCCGTTAAACCCATTACAAGATAAGGATTTTATTGCCCAAATGGCGACATTTTCAACATTAGAACAAATTACGAATCTAGCAACTAGCTTTGATCGTTGGGCCAATGAGCAAAAGCAAAATCAAATGATTCAAATGAATCAATTTGTCGGGAAAGAAATTTCTTGGCATAAAGTTGTCGATGAAGATCAACTGATCGTTGAAGAAGGAACTGGTGTGATTCAATCGATTCGATATAAAGGTGATTATGCGGAATTCATACTAGAAGATGGGACCGTTTTAAAACCTGAGAACATATCAGAAGTCCATCAACCGATAGAACAAGAAAGTAATCTTCTCTTACAAGGCAGTTTGATGATTGGACGAAATGTTACATGGATGAATGATCAAGAAGAACGAACTGGAGTCATTCAAGCGGTTTCCGTCAAATCAGGCATCCTTCAACTGAAATTAGACAACGGTGATGAAATAACGTTAGATGAGGTGATATTCATTTCACAATAAAAGGAGGGATCACATGAAGCCACCGTATGTATTAGGCTTTCCTCCACAGTCGATTCAACCGACAGGGAAAAATAAGTCGTTACAACGTCCGTTAACGAAATCAACGCAAGATTTTAAAACCATTTTTCAAGATACCATTCAGCAACAACGAACATTAACGATCAGTAAACATGCCAACGAACGACTTGCGCAACGGGGGATCCATATTCCTGCCCAGGAATGGCAAAAGATCACAGAAAAAGTGTTGGAGGCAAAGAAATTAGGTGTGAATGAATCGCTCGTTCTGACCAAACATGCTGCCTTAATTGTCAGTGCAAAAAATCAAACCGTTATAACAGCGATGGACCGCACCGAAGCAAAGACGCAAATTTTTACTAATATAAATGGGACCATAATTGTAGACGATTAACAGCTGGACCTTTTTTAGGAGGCTGTCACGCTGCTGACTGACAGATGCAGCAAAAAAAGAAAGGGGTATTCGCAATGCTAAGAGCTATGTATTCAGGTATTAGTGGAATGAAAAATTTCCAAATTAAGTTAGATGTTATTGGTAACAATATTGCCAATGTAAATACTTATGGTTTTAAAAAAGGGAGAACAACTTTTAAAGATATGGTAAGTCAGCAAATCTCTGGTGCTAGTAGTGCAACGGCGACAAGAGGTGGAACAAACCCAAAACAAGTAGGACTTGGCTCCCAGTTAGCAACAATCGATACCATTCATACTCAAGGTAGTTTACAAACAACCGGTCGACCATTAGATTTATCTATTTCTGGTGATGGTTTTTTTGTCTTGTTAAATGGTGCCCAAACCGTATTTACTCGTGCTGGGAACTTTTATTTAGATGTAAATGGTGACTTGGTCAATGCTGATGGTCTTTTTGTAAGAGAAGTTGGCGGAGGTAGAATCAACATTCCGAATACAGCTAAAAGTTTTAGTATTGGCAGTGATGGAACTGTTACTTATATTGACGCAGCTGGTACTTTACAACCTGCAGGGCAAATAACAATTGCTAAATTCGATAACCCAGAAGGATTAGAAAAAGCCGGTTCAAACTTATTTATTGAAACATCAAACTCAGGTGCACCCGCTTACGGTACAGCTGGAGGAGCAAATGGTGAAGGGACAATCGTGGCCGGTACACTTGAAATGTCTAACGTTGATTTATCAGAAGAATTTACTGAAATGATTGTTGCTCAACGTGGATTCCAGGCGAATACGAGAATTATCACGACATCAGATGAAATTTTACAAGAATTAGTGAATTTAAAACGATAAAAAGGAGGTAGAGGGCTAAGCTTTGTGCCTTAGCCCTCAAATTACCGTGATCCAAGTTACACGCTTAAATGGCAAGTCTTTTTTACTTAATGCACTATACATAGAAACTGTTGAGTCACTTCCTGATACAACGATTACACTTACAAATGGAAAAAAGTATGTTGTGAAGGAAAAAGAACACGATGTAATGGAACGAATCCTCCATTTTTACCGTTCTGTTCACGTATTAGGGGTTGTGCCAAAGGGGGATGAAGATGAATAATCGCTTAATCCGAATCATGCTCATTTTATTAACAGTTATTACATTAGTAGGGGTCGTAGCACTGGTCGTCATATTAAATTTAAATGACGATCCCAATGCAGAACCTACCATAGATGAAGTATTGGAAGCTACCGTAGATATTGAAGAAATTACGACGAACTTATATAGCAATGATTATATTAAAATCTCATTTAAGATTCAGACCAGTTCCAAAAAAGCAAAAGAAGAATTGGAAAAACGGAACTTTCAAGTGAAAGATATTATTATAAAAGAGCTTTCCGAGATGAAAGCCGAAGACCTGAAAGGAAAAGAAGGAAAGCACCATTTAGAAGAAATGATTCGTTCGAAAGTGAACAGTATCATGCAAGAAGGAACGGTTGAAAAAGTGTATATCACCTCCTTAATCATTCAATAATTTATTAACAGAAATTTTACAAAAGAGGAGGTGGAGGTGAAACAATGTCAAGCGAAGTATTATCTCAAAGCGAAATCGATGCCCTCTTATCTGCCTTAACAACAGGAGAGATGAGTGCAGAAGAATTAAAAAAAGACGAGGACGAGAAAAAAGTTAAAGTTTACGATTTTAAGCGGGCGCTTCGTTTTTCCAAAGACCAAATTCGAAGTTTAACGCGTATTCATGAAAACTTTGCTCGTCTTCTAACAACTTATTTCTCTGCTCAGCTCAGAACTTACGTGCAAATCACCGTCGCCTCAGCGGACCAATTGCCGTATGAAGAATTTGTCCGCTCGATTCCGAAAATGACGATATTAAATGTTTTTGAAGTTCCTCCATTAGACGGTCGTATTTTGATGGAAGTTAATCCACATATAGCCTATGCGATGATGGACCGCGTGCTTGGGGGAAAAGGAACGAGCATGAATAAAATTGAAAACTTGACCGAAATTGAAACAAAAATCATGTCGAATTTATTTGAGAGGGCGTTCGAAAACTTACGAGATGCTTGGAGTACCATCGTAGATATTGACCCTGTTTTATCAGAGTTTGAAGTCAATACACAATTTTTGCAAATGGTATCACCGAATGACACGGTAGTAGTTATTTCGTTAAATACCCAAATTGGTGATACAAGTGGGATGATTAATATATGTATTCCACATGTCGTATTAGAACCGATTATTCCTAGATTATCTGTTCATTACTGGATGCAAACGAAGAAAAAAGAACGTTCACCTGAAGAAATAGTTCAACTAGAAAAACGAGTGAAAAGGGCTGTTGTACCATTAGTTGCAGAATTAGGTACGTCTGAAATCAGCATTGAAGAATTTTTAATGTTAGATGTAGGGGATGTCATCGAATTACATCAAAAAATTGATCAGCCCCTCACCGTGAAAGTAGGAAATATACCAAAATTTATCGCTCAACCAGGTAAGGTGAACAAACAACTCGCCATTCAGATTTTAGACACTTACAAGGGGGGAGATTTGGATGTTGAATGATGGCATGCTCTCTCAAGATGAAATTGATGCACTTCTAAGAGGGACAGCTGATGATGGAGATATGTTCGATAATAAAGAAGAAATTAATGTTGACGATTATTTAAATTCAATGGAGCAAGACGCTTTAGGTGAAATCGGAAATATTTCATTTGGAAGTTCGGCGACTGCTCTTTCGCAATTATTAAACCAGAAAGTAGATATTACAACACCAGAAGTGGGGATCGTACCAAAAAATAACTTGAAAGATGAATTTCCACATCCTTATGTAGCGATACAAGTGGAATATACAGAAGGGATTCTTGGGACAAACCTTCTTGTCATCAAGCAAAGCGATGCGGCTATTATTGCCGATTTAATGCTGGGAGGAGACGGGACAAATCCTTCCGATATGCTTGGCGAAATCCAAATCAGTGCCGTCCAAGAAGCAATGAACCAAATGATGGGATCTGCCGCTACATCGATGTCGACGATTTTTAGCAAAAAGGTAGATATCTCCCCTCCTTCTGTCGAGTTGCTTGATTTAACTCAAGGAGAAGGAACGGATACGCTTCTCGAAGAAGATCTGCTAGTCAAAGTTTCGTTTCGTTTGACCATTGGTAATTTAATAGATTCAAATATTATGCAATTACTACCACTACCATTTGCTAAGACTTTAGTAGGAGAATTATTGAATCCTACATCTACAAATGAAGAAATCTCCGTTACAATCGAAGAGAAGCAATTACAACAGACGGTATCACCATCAGTATCATCATTACAAGAAACTGTATCTAACTCAGAGCCCGTGGAGGTTCAACAACCATCCTTTTATACACCTCCACTATCAGCTCAACAAACACCGAATCACTTTGGTGGCCATGGCTTTGATCAACAACCGAAAAATGTCCAACCAGCCATGTTTTCAGAGTTTCAATCGGTACCCCCACTACAGGAACATGAGACTCGTAATCTAAACATGTTGCTTGATATCCCATTACAAGTGACTGTCGAACTAGGAAGAACTTCCCGTTCAGTAAAAGAAGTATTAGAATTAACATCTGGTTCTGTCATTGAATTAGATAAATTAGCTGGTGAGCCAGTTGATATTCTTGTCAATAACCGTTTAATTGCCAAAGGGGAAGTCGTTGTCATCGAAGAAAACTTTGGGGTACGAATCACGGACATTTTAAGTCAAAAAGAGCGAATTAAAAAATTAAAATAAACAATTCGGAGGTAATTTTGATGGCAAGCAAAATATTAATTGTAGATGATGCAGCGTTTATGAGAATGATGATTAAAGACATTTTAACGAAGAACGGTTACGAAGTGGTGGCAGAAGCAGCTGATGGTGTACAAGCGGTTGAAAAATATAAAGAACTTCATCCAGATTTAGTGACAATGGATATTACGATGCCAGAAATGGACGGAATTACTGCTTTAAAAGAAATTAAGAAACATGACCCAAATGCGAAAGTGATTATGTGTTCAGCAATGGGACAACAAGCAATGGTTATTGACGCGATTCAAGCTGGGGCGAAAGATTTCATCGTTAAACCGTTCCAAGCGGATCGAGTACTTGAAGCGATTCAAAAAACAATTG
Organism: Bacillus sp. (in: firmicutes); assembly: GCA_017656295.1. Classification (NCBI taxonomy): domain Bacteria; kingdom Bacillati; phylum Bacillota; class Bacilli; order Caryophanales; family Bacillaceae; genus Bacillus; species Bacillus sp. (in: firmicutes). Next base: position 189,689 of record JACDOC010000002.1, read on the forward strand.
GATAAGGATCGTTAAGAGGGTGCCTAGCCTTGTTTAAAAAAGTCAACCTTGTCATAACTTTCATTTTCGTCATGTTTTTTTTCGTACCAGCCCACATGATGGGGGCTGGTACGGAGCATCAACCGTCTGTCTTGGATTGTACGAAAAATAACGCGGATTGTTCTAACCTGACTGACTCATCGTTACATAACGACGCTAGGTCCCAAACGGATATTACGATGTGGGACTATATAAAAATGATATTTGCGTTATTGTTCGTCCTTGGACTTCTTTATGGATTGTTAAAATTTATTCAGCATCGAAGTCGTTCATACCAACCAATAAAAACGATTCAACATTTAGGAGGTACCCCATTAGGAGGTAACCGTTCCTTGCAATTAGTTAAAGTAGGTGACTCATTATTTGTTCTAGGTGTGGGCGAGGATGTCACCTTATTAAAAGAAATTGACGATGAGGACGAAAAAGAGAAACTTTTGACACAGTTTTCGCAAGAAAGAGAAGAGCTTTTTCAACCGATCAAATGGTTAGACCGTTTTCAAAAACAGAGCAATTCTCAGCAGCCGTTTGCTGAAACGCTAAAACAACAGTTGGACGAAATAAAAAAACAGCGACAAAAGATTGTGCAGTCAAAGAAGGAGAAGGGAAAACAAGAGCATGAATGAATTTATCGAATTTTTTAATACAAGCTCTCCTGAAAATGTGTCAACTGCTGTCAAATTATTACTTTTATTAACTGTACTATCATTAGCTCCTAGCATTTTAATTTTAATGACATGTTTTACACGAATCATTATTGTTTTATCCTTCGTACGAACTTCGTTGGCAACACAACAAATGCCACCGAACCAAGTGCTTATAGGTTTAGCGTTATTTTTAACGTTCTTCGTTATGGCTCCTACGTTTCATGAAGTCAATGAACAAGCGCTGCAGCCTTTATTTAATGAGGAAATAAATTTAGAAGAAGCGTATGAACGCGCCTCTATTCCATTTAAAGAATTTATGAGCGCTCATACACGTCAAAAAGATTTACAGTTGTTTTTAGATTACACGCAAGCGGAGCCACCGAGTTCGATCGAGGAGATTCCATTGACGACACTAGTTCCAGCGTTTGCTATTAGCGAATTAAAAACTGCTTTTCAAATTGGCTTTATGATTTTTATTCCGTTTTTAGTGATTGATATGGTGGTAGCAAGTGTCCTGATGTCGATGGGGATGATGATGTTACCTCCTGTGATGATTTCATTACCGTTTAAAATTTTGCTATTCGTTCTTGTAGATGGTTGGTATTTAGTTGTAAAGTCTCTACTCCAAAGCTTTTAAGTAGGTGAATAGGATGAGTCCTGAAACAGTCATCGGCATCGCTGAGAGAGGTGTCTATACTACGTTAATGGTTTCTGCTCCTCTCTTACTTTTAGCACTCATTGTCGGATTAATCGTAAGTATTTTTCAAGCAACGACACAAATTCAAGAACAAACGCTAGCATTCATTCCAAAAATCGTAGCAGTTCTTGTTGGCTTAATCTTTTTTGGACCTTGGATGTTAAGCCAATTATTGATGTTTGCTAACGAAATATTTACGAATTTAAATCGATTTGTAGGTTGATGGTATGGATGAATTACTACCTCAGTTTTCCACATTATTATTAATATTTGTTCGTTTATCGACATTTTTTGTTACTTTGCCGTTCTTTTCATATCGGACCATTCCGGCAAGACATCGGTTAACGTTAGCGCTTATTCTTGCATGGATGATGTATTATACGTTTGATTTACCGCCAATGGAGATTGATGGGCACTATTACTATCTGTTAATCAAAGAAGCATTGGTAGGATTGTTAATCGGTTTTGTTGCCAATATGATTGTTTCTATTATTCAAATTGCTGGTGGATTTATCGATTTTCAAATGGGGTTTGCCATAGCGAACGTAATTGATCCCCAAACAGGTGTTCAAAGTCCTTTAATAGGACAATATTTATACACCTTTGCTCTTCTTTTTTTGTTGTCCGTCAATGGTCATCATTTAATTCTTGATGGAATCTTTTATAGTTACCAATTCGTTCCTTTGTCTGCTTCTTTTGCCGGCTTTGGTGAAGCTAGTTTAGCTGAATTTATCATTAAAACGTTTAGCTCATTATTTGTTGTTGCCTTTCAAATGGCAGTACCGGTTGTGGCCTCCTTATTTTTAGTTGATGTAGCTTTAGGGATTACCGCAAGAACGGTACCACAGTTAAACGTGTTCGTCGTAGGGTTTCCGATTAAAATAGGGGTCAGTTTTATTGTTCTTCTCATTGTGATGGGAATAATGATGTCGTTAGTTCGGGAACTATTTGAAACGATGTTTTACACGATGCGCACGGTGATGGAGCTAATTGGGGGAGCATAGATGAAGTACATACAATTGGATTTACAATTTTTTGCCGGAGAGAAGACAGAAAAAGCTACACCGAAAAAACGACAAGATGCAAGAAAAAAAGGACAAACGGCTAAAAGTCAAGATGTAAATACATCTCTTGTGATGCTTTCTGTGTTTTTCTTCCTATTATTAGGTGGTTCATTTATTAGTCAGCGAATTTATCGATTATTCCATTATTCGTTTGAACATAATTTGTTAGTTGATGTGACTGTATCCAATATTGAAGGTGTATTTATCGATGTGGCCAAAGAAGTAGCAATTATTCTGGCCCCTATTATGGCTATTGCTATGGTAGCAGCTGTTTTAGCCAATTATACACAAGTCGGTTTTTTATTTACGGTTGAACCATTAAAGCCAAAGTTAGAGAAAATTAATCCGATCAAAGGGTTTAAACGAATCTTTTCTCTTCGTGCCATTGTAGAGTTGTTAAAGTCGATTTTAAAAATAACGTTTGTTGGGATTGTCACGTTTTCTATTCTTTGGTTGAATATGGAAGATGTGCTGAACTTAGCTTATAAACCGATGGAAGACATTTTACGAACCATTGCTCGTCTTACGGTTTATATGGGGATAGCGGCATCGATTGCCCTATTATTTTTATCCGTATTTGATTATCTGTATCAAAAATACGATTTTGAAAAAAGTATACGCATGTCGAAACAAGAGATTAAAGATGAACATAAAAATACGGAAGGGGACCCATTAATTAAATCTCGTATTAAACAGCGGCAACGAGAAATAGCGATGCGACGAATGATGGAAGAAGTGCCGAAAGCTGACGTAGTTATAACAAACCCGACGCATTACGCGATTGCATTAAAATATGAGGAAGAAAAAATGAGCGCCCCTGTTGTCGTGGCAAAAGGGGTTGACTATATCGCGCAAAAAATGAAATGGATTGCGAAGGAAAACGACGTAATCATGGTTGAAAATCGGCCATTAGCCCGGGCCCTTTATGACCAAGTTGACATTGGGGAAGCCATACCAGAAGAATTTTTTAAAGCGGTAGCAGAAATTTTAGCCTATGTATATCGAGTCAAAAACAAAATTTAGCAACATAGTGAATTTGGTTAGGAGAGAATTTGTATGCAAGCAAGAGATTTAACGGTACTAGCGAGTGTGATATTAATTGTTGCTATGCTTATCATCCCATTCCCATCCTGGATGTTAAGCGTGTTCATTATTATAAACATTTCTCTTGCCTTAATCGTGTTATTAACATCAATGAATATGAAAGAGCCGCTCCAATTTTCTGTATTTCCTTCACTGCTATTGTTACTCACGCTTTTTCGCCTTGGTCTGAATGTTTCGACAACGAGATCGATATTAAGCCGCGGGGAAGCAGGTGGCGTTGTCGAAACATTTGGAACGTTTGTTGTGGGTGGTGAAGTGCTTGTCGGCTTGGTTGTTTTCTTAATACTAATTATCATCCAATTCGTTGTCATCACGAAAGGTTCCGAACGTGTTTCAGAAGTAGCTGCCCGCTTTACGTTAGACGCCATGCCGGGTAAACAAATGAGTATTGATGCCGATTTAAATGCTGGAATTATTTCTGAGCAAGAAGCACGTGAACGTCGAGAAAAAGTGGCGCGTGAAGCTGACTTTTATGGAGCGATGGACGGTGCGAGCAAGTTTGTAAAAGGAGATGCGATTGCGGGTCTTGTAATCGTCTTTATTAACTTATTATTTGGCATGATTATAGGGATGGCCCAAGACGGACTTTCCATCACTGAGGCAGCGAGAAAATATAGTTTATTAACGGTTGGAGACGGAATTGTCAGTCAAATACCAGCGTTACTCATATCAACAGCGACGGGAATCGTCGTAACACGAGCGGCCTCTGATGGAAATCTTGGACAAGATATTATGGGGCAGTTATTAGCCTATCCGAAAATGTTGTATGTTGCCGGTGGGACGATATTTCTCCTCGGTCTGACGACACCGATTCATGACGCCATCACCATTCCGATTGCTGGGCTATTACTATTTGGAGGATACTCTTTATCGCGGGTACCAGAACCAAATGAACAGGAATTAATGGAAATGGAAGAGGAAATCGAAACAGATGAAATGAAGAGTCCTGAAAGTGTCATGAATCTTTTAAGTATGGACCCAATCGAGTTTGAATTTGGATATGGACTCATTCCACTCGCTGACACGAAACAAGGTGGAGACCTCCTTGACCGTATCGTCATGATTCGCCGCCAACTCGCTCTTGAACTTGGGCTTGTCATTCCGATCGTCCGCATTCGTGACAATATCCAATTACAACCGAATGAATATCGCTTAAAAATTCGGGGCCAGGAAATGGCACGAGGGGAATTATTGCTAGATCATTATTTAGCTATGAGCCCAACTGGTGAAGATGATCAAATTGAAGGAATCGATACGATTGAACCATCCTTTGGTCTGCCTGCGAAATGGATTACGGAAGATGTGAAAGAACAAGCAGAAATTTTAGGGTATACCGTCGTTGATCCTCCATCAGTAGTTTCAACACATATTACGGAGGTCATCAAGGCGAATGCCTATGAGTTATTAGGAAGACAAGAAACAAAACAACTAATTGATCATTTGAAAGAGTCTTATCCAATTCTAGTTGAAGAAGTTACTCCAAACCCATTATCGATCGGAGATATTCAAAAAGTGTTAGCTAAATTGCTGAAAGAAAATATTTCCATTCGGAATTTACCGGTTATATTTGAAACGTTAGCTGACTATGGAAAAGTGACATCTGATACGGACTTATTAACAGAATATGTCCGTCAAGCACTTGCGCGGCAAATCACTCAACAATATGTGGATTCGCAAAATAAATTAAAAGTTATTACACTTTCCGGTAAAGTAGAAAAATTAATTGCAGAAGCTGTTCAACAAACGGAGCATGGTAATTTCTTAGCATTAGATCCAAACGACTCTCAAAAAATATTAGAAGCAATTGCAGGACAAGTTGAACAACTCTCGTTAATGGAGCAATCGCCAATCATTTTATGTTCGCCAGCTGTTCGTATGTATGTAAGACAATTAACTGATAGATATTTTCCTCAAATTCCAATTCTTTCGTATAATGAACTTGAAGCAAATATCGAAGTTCAGAGCGTCGGGGTGGTGACGATTGAATGAGGGTAAAAAAATATGTTGCACCGTCTATGCCAGAAGCGATGAAAATGATTCGGGAGGATTTGGGAGAAGACGCTGTTATTCTTCATTCTAAAATTGTTTATACAGGCGGTTTTTTAGGTCTATTTAAAAAGAAAAATATCGAAGTAATTGCCGCAAAAGATGGGGCGGTTATAAAGGAGTCTCAAAAGACGGAACTGATGAATAAGCAAATGGTAAAGCCGTCCCAATCACTTTTAACAAAGAAATTAGAAGCTGATTCAGATGATCAAAAAGAAAAGGAACAACTAAAACAAGATATCGATGAATTAAAACAGTTACTTTCAAGATTAACAGCTTCATCGTCCTGGATAATGAACTATCCGGAATCGATTCAACGAGTGGTAACAAAATTGCATCAGCATGAAGTCGATGAAAATTTATTACAACTCATCGCTGATGATGCTCTACAGAAATTTCGAAATACAAAAGAAGCTGTCGATTCCAGCATGGTTGAAAAGTGGATGAAAAGTTTTTTAATCGAACTTTTACGTCCCGCTTATGTAAAAAACCATATAAAAATGAAGAAATTCATTAATTTTGTTGGGCCAACAGGTGTTGGAAAAACGACAACATTGGCAAAAGTAGCTGCACAAGCGGTGTTAATGGATAAAAAAAAGATTGGATTCATTACTACGGATACATATCGCATTGCGGCAATCGATCAGTTAAAAACGTATGCTAACTTACTAAATGTGCCAGTAGAAGTTGTGTACAAGCCCGACGACTTCCGAAAAGCAGTAGAAAAATTACAATCATTGGATCACATTTTTATCGATACAGCTGGCCGAAATTATTTAGATGAACAATATATTCACGATTTACAAGAACTGATTGATTTTAACGAGGAAATGACGACCTACTTAGTTCTTTCACTTACAGGAAAACAAAAAGATCTAGAAGCGATTGTCGAGAAATTTTTCAAAATTCCTATCGATCAATTCATTTTTACCAAATTTGACGAAACGACTTCTATTGGGGTCATGGTGAACTTACTATACAAATATCGTATCGGTGCTGCTTTTGTCACAAATGGTCAGAACGTTCCTGACGATCTTGTTCCAATGAACGAGGAAAAATTGGTAAATATGGTATTTGAGGGCGAGTAAAATGAGGGATCAAGCAGAAAGTTTACGAAAAAAATTGTTTCATGCACAAATGAATCAATCAGCGAAATCTATTGCTATTGTTTCAGGAAAAGGGGGGGTAGGAAAAACTAATTTTTCTGTAAATTATGCCCTATCCCTCGTACAACAAGGAAAAAAAGTGTTGCTTTTCGATTTAGATATTGGTATGGGGAATGTCCATCTCATATTAGGGGCTCAAGCGGAAAAAACGATCGCCGATTACATTACAGAAAACTGCAGTTTATCAGATATTATTCAGCATTCCCATGGGCTTGACTATATAAGTGGCGGGAACGGATTGCCCGAATTGATGAACCTTGACTCCGATTTGCTCCAGCGTTTTCTACGCCATATGGAATCATTGCAAACGACATACGATTATCTCATTTTTGATATGGGGGCAGGAGCACAATCGTTTTATTTGCAATTTTTGTTATCTGTTCAACATATTTTTGTTGTCACAACCCCAGAGCCAACGGCGATTACCGATGCTTACTCAATGATGAAATACATTACATTGCTTGACCAAAACCAAAATTTCTATTTAGTGTGCAACCGCGTGGAAGATGATACTGAGGGGCGCGAAGTGTTACAACGTCTTAAAACAGCTGTGAAAAAGTTTTTACAAAAGGATGTTCATATTTTAGGAATGATACCTGAAGACAAAACAATAAAAAAAGCTGTTCTCGCCCAACAACCAGTTGTTCTTGCTTATCCGAAATCGAAAGTAGCCAAAGCCATTCAAACGATTCCATTTTCATTTGAGCAAGGACGTCCAATGGTTGTAGAGTCCGTGAACTTTATTCAACGGCTACGTACATATCTTTTAGATAGGAGGGGGACCTTCTGAGAAAGATAAAAGTTTTAGTTGTTGATGATTCGGCTTTTATGAGAAAACTCATTACGGATTTTTTATCAGAACACGAACAAATTGAAGTCATCGGCACTGCTCGAAATGGTGAAGATGCCCTAAAAAAAATACAAACTCTCCAACCTGATGTGGTGACCCTTGATGTCGAAATGCCTGTGATGAACGGATTAGAAGCATTAAAAAAGATAATGGAAGAACATCCATTACCCGTTCTTATGCTTTCAAGTACAACGGCTGAAGGGGCTAAAAATACTGTATTAGCGATGCAATATGGGGCTTTTGATTTTATCACCAAACCATCTGGTACGATCTCGCTTGATTTACATCTGATAAAAGATGAGCTGATCAAAAAAGTTTTAGCTGCCGGTCAAATCAACGAAAAGACTCTAAAAAAGCTTTCCGATTCCAATACCAAAAAGGAAGAGATAGAAAAGCGCCAACCGATGGCAAAACCTGTTCACACACAACGAAGCGTCAATTGGAAGTCACCATCAAATAAGATCGTAGTGATTGGTACATCTACAGGTGGTCCAAGAGCTTTACAACAAGTACTTACGGTGCTTCCTAAAGACTTTCCAGCCCCTGTTTTAATCGTTCAACATATGCCGCCTGGATTTACTCGTTCGTTAGCGTTACGTTTAGATAGTTTATGCCAAATTCATGTTAAAGAGGCTGAAGATGGGGAAATTATTCAAAATGGAACGGCGTATATAGCACCAGGTGGTTATCACATGACAGTTAAGAAAGTTGGAAGTGCAACAGCCATTCAATTACTCCAAACTCCGCCGAAAAATGGACACCGACCGTCCGTCGATGTCATGTTTGAGTCCGTCAGTCATTTGGATCAGTTTGATAAAATTGCCGTTATTATGACCGGAATGGGTTCAGACGGGAAGGAGGGGCTCATTTCATTAAAACAACGAGGAAAAGTAATCGCTATTGCAGAATCAGAGGAAAGCTGTATTGTTTTCGGGATGCCTAAAGCGGCAATTCAGACAAACCTTGTTAACCACGTGGAAGAAGTCAATCAAATTGCATATACCATTTTGAAGTATTTCACATGAGAGGTGTGGGCACATGGAAATGAATCAATATTTAGAAGTATTTATCGAAGAAAGTAAAGAACATTTACAAACATGTAACCAACAATTACTAGAATTAGAGAAAAATCCTAATGATTTAACCATTGTCAATGAAATCTTCCGCTCCGCACATACCTTAAAAGGGATGTCCGCAACGATGGGATTTGAAGATTTAGCGAATTTAACCCACAATATGGAGAATGTTCTGGATGCCATCCGGAACCAAAAAATACATGTAACTCCTGAATTATTAGATGTTGTATTTATGGCTATGGACGCTCTGGAAGAAATGGTTTTATCAATTGCTGAAGGTGGAGACGGAAAAAAAGATGTGACAGACATTGTGCAAAAATTAAAAGCCATTGAAAACGGAGAAAACATTTCAGCAGTTAATAAAGCAAAAGAGGAAGCGGCAACTACTATTGCTAGGGATTCTAAAGCGCAAAACACGTACGATTCATTTGAGTTAACCGTAATTCAACAATCGGAAGAACAAGGATTTAATTGCTTCGAAATTTTGGTTTCGCTTCGTAGCGATTGCTTATTAAAAGCCGCTCGCGTGTACATGGTATTTGAAGTCATTGAAAAAAGCGGGGAAATTATTAAGTCGATCCCTTCTGTAGAACAATTAGAAGAGGAACAATTTGATCAAGATTTTGTCGTAACAGTTGTAACGAAAGACTCAAAAGAAGAAATTGAGAAAAAGATTTTAAAAGTATCTGAAATTGAAAAAGTAGAAGCCGTTCCTCTATCTGCGAAAGCTCTTTTGAAACAAGTGGAAGAACAAGAGATGAAATCTTCTACTAGCGAGCAGGTTGCTCACAAAAACGATCAACCAAGAAGTGAAGAAGCAGCTACACCATTAAAAAATGAGGCTTCAACGAAAAAACAAAAACAACACAGTGCTGTAAATAAAACCATTCGTGTAAATATCGATCGGTTAGACATATTAATGAATTTGTTTGAAGAATTAGTTATTGACCGTGGGCGCTTAGAACAAATATCTAGAGAATTAAATCATCCAGAGTTACATGAAACAGTTGAACGTATGTCCCGTATTTCAGGAGACTTACAAAATATTATTTTAAATATGCGGATGGTACCGGTAGAAACAGTATTCAACCGTTTCCCACGTATGGTTCGTCAGTTAGCACGAGATTTAGGTAAACAAATTAATCTTGAAATTATCGGTGCTGAGACAGAGCTTGATCGTACGGTGATTGATGAAATCGGGGATCCACTTGTTCATTTATTACGAAATGCCATTGACCATGGAATCGAAACCCCTGAAGAAAGAAGAAAGAAAGGAAAGCCAGAAGTAGGTACGGTGAAATTAAAAGCGTACCATAGTGGAAACCATGTCTTTATTGAAATTGAAGACGATGGAGCCGGAATTAATCGTGATAAAGTTCTTCGTAAGGCCATTGAAAAAGGAATTATATCAGAAGAAGCTGGCCATACATTAACGGATCGTCAAGTGTTTGAACTCATTATGGCTTCCGGTTTTTCAACAGCTGATAAAATTTCCGATATTTCTGGTCGGGGCGTTGGAATGGATGTTGTTAAAACAACGATAGAATCGTTAGGCGGAAGTATTACGATTGATTCTGAAGAAGGAAAAGGGTCCATTTTCTCTATTCAGTTACCGTTAACATTATCGATTATTTCCGTGATGTTAGTAGAATTAGAGAAAGAAAAATATGCGATACCATTATCGTCCATTATAGAAACAGCCATTATCCATAAAAACGATATTTTAAATGCCCATAACCAAAAAGTGATTGACTTCCGTGGTAAAGTCGTTCCTCTCGTATTTTTAAAAGACGTATTTGAGGTTCCTGTTCAAAATAAACAAGACGATTATTATTCCGTCATCATCGTTCGGAAAGGGGACAAAATGGCCGGCCTTGTTGTCGATTCCTTCATCGGTCAGCAAGAGGTTGTCTTAAAATCACTTGGAAACTATTTAACGAACGTCTTTGCGATTTCGGGGGCAACCATTTTAGGAGATGGTCAAGTTGCGTTAATTATTGACTGTAATGCATTAATAAAATAAATGAATGCCAATTTTACAAAGCTCCTATTTTAGTAGAAACTTAGGTAGGTGATAACATGAGCCAAGTCTCTAATACAACAGAAACGAAAGTGATTGCTTTTCAAATTAAAGATAAAGAATATGTTATTCCCGTCTCTCAAGTCCGTTCCATCGAGAAAATGATGCCTATTACTCGTGTGCCGCGAACACCTCATTTCGTTGAAGGTGTTATTAATTTGCGAGGTGTAGTCACGCCAATTATCGATTTACGAAAACGATTAGGCGTGGAAGAAGCACCGTATAATGATCATACACGAATTATTATTGTCCATTTAGAAGATAAAGAGGTTGGACTCATCGTAGATTCAGCGAACGATGTTCTTGATTTACCAGCAGAATCCATTGAGCCTCAACCCGAAGTCGTTGGTGCCCAAGAAGAAGAATATATAACAGGGGTAGCAAAACTGAATAAACGCCTTCTAGTTTTAATGAACTTAGAAAAAGTGTTCCATTCTTCAACGTAAGGGGGGCACCTTATGGACTTTATTCATCGTATTACCAGTCTCCATTTAGATATTTTAAGAGAAATTGGAAATATTGGAGCCGCCCATGCTGCCACCGCGTTGTCTCAGCTCCTTAACCAAAAGATAGATATGAAAGTTCCAAACGTTAATATCGTCACATTTGATGAAATGATGGAATTAGCAGGTGGAGCTGAAAACATCGTGGTGAGTGTGTTTTTAAGAATTGAAGGGGATGCACCGGGAAGTATGTTTTTCATTTTACCATTGGATCAAGCATCTCAGCTCATTCAGCAATTAACAGGTGATCAAACGTTTTCGTTTGAACACCCTCCTTATTCAGAAATCGGTTTATCTGCTATGCAAGAACTAGGGAATATTTTGTCTGGTTCGTATTTATCGTCATTATCAGACTTTACAAATCTATCGTTATATCCATCTGTTCCTGCCTTGTCCGTGGACATGGCAGGAGCCATTATTAGTTATGGATTAATGGAATTATCCCAAACGAGTGATTATGCCATTGTCGTTGATACCAATATTAAAAAAGATGAAGCGTCAGATGAGGAAGCGATCAATGGCCACTTCTTTTTATTGCCTGACCCACAATCCTTTGAAGTGATTTTCCAATCGTTAGGAGTAGCGTTGGATGAATAGTGTGATGGAAGTAGTCAAAGTAGGAATCGCTGATTTAAATGTTGTTCGGTCACCGAACTCCATTCGTACATCTGGTTTAGGTTCTTGTGTCGGAGTGGTCATCTATGATCAAGTGGCAGAAGTTGGTGGCTTAGCTCATATCATGCTTCCTGATTCTTCATTAGCGAAAGGTGGACATGTGAATAAGGCAAAATTTGCGGACACCGCTATACCGTTGTTATATGAAAAAGTGCTATACGCCGGTGCTTCAAAGTTTCGACTAAAAGCGAAGATGGCCGGAGGTGCTCAAATGTTTCAAATGACCATTCAAAGTGAAATGATGCGTATTGGTCCACGTAACGTGGAAGCTGTTCGTCATCAACTAGAACGACTCAACATACCAATCGTAGCTGAGGATGTAGGAGGAAATAGTGGACGGACGGTAGAATTTTTTCCACAAACAGGAGTTTTTCAAATCCGAACTGTAAATAAAGGAACAACCGAAATTTAAACTGATCGATTTTGTATAGATGGAATAAAAAATCTATACGTCAAGCGGCGAGGAGGAACGACCATGTCGCAACCAATTTTAAAAGAACAACAAAATATTTGGGAATTATGGTTAAACGAGCAAGATCCTCAAGCTGGCGAAGCTTTAGTTAAAATGTACACGCCGCTCGTATCTTATCACGTTCAACGAATAGCAGTAGGGCTACCTAAAAATGTGTCAAAAGATGAATTATATAGCCTAGGTATGATGGGCCTGTTTGACGCTTTAAATAAATTTGACCCATCTCGAGACTTAAAATTTGATACATATGCTTCCTTTCGAATTCGTGGGGCTATTTTAGACGGATTAAGAAAAGAAGATTGGCTTCCACGGGGGACACGAGAAAAGGCAAAGAAAATCGAAGCAACAATAGAAATGCTTGAACAGCGATATATGCGTACCGTTACAGCTGAAGAAGTAGCCGCATGCTTAGATATGTCTGTTGAAGAAGTTACGCAAACGATGAATGAACATTTTTTTGCTAATGTTCTTTCCATTGATGAACAAAATCACGATACGGATGAGAAAGAATCATACGTCCAATCACTTACTGATAAAAATGAGTTAACGCCAGAAGAGATTTTATTAAAGGACGAGCTTATTCAACAGTTATCAGAAGAAATACAAAAATTAACGGAGAAGGAACAACTTGTATTAAGCCTATTTTATAAGGAAGAGTTAACATTAACTGAAATTGGGGAAGTGATGAACTTGTCCACTTCACGGATTTCGCAAATTCATTCAAAAGCGATTTATAAGCTTAGAAAGCTTTTGAAAAGAATGGAGTAGTTTTATGAGTTTCAAATCAATTGAAATGCAAGTAGCCCTTCCACGGACCTTCGATGCTGGCAAAGTAGCAGACCAACATCAATTACGTCACACGATTGATCAAAGCCATCTTGCAGAACATATGCAACAAATGGTTCGTCAACAAAGCCAAACGGTTATTTCTAAAAATGGAAAAGATAACGTTCGTTTAAAAGAAAAGCAAGAAAAAGAACGTTATCGAAATCTTAAAAAACAAAAAAAGAAACCATTGGCGGATGGGAAAAACACCCATCCGTATAAAGGTAAATTGATTGACTATAACGGATGAGGGACGTACAAATGATGCCATTACTTATTACGATACTTTTTTTATTACAGGGCATTTCCCTTTTTGCCATTATCTTATTATATCTGCGCCAATACCGCCTTCTTCAATTAGAAGAAATGCAGAAAAAAGCGTTAAAAGAAATAGAAGAGGTTTTTTCTTCCTATTTGCTTGAATTAAAAGAAGAAAACGATCGGTTGATGAAAGGTTTGGAAAGTCTAGATTATTCACCTTCCGAACCAGAATTACAAACGCCCCAAAACCATTTGATTGAAACGAATACCCATCAATCAAGGGAAAAGGTCCAACCGATTCCTTCCATCCCGAAAGCTTCTATGCATAAAGCGATTGAACGATACCGGGCGAATGGCTTAACAACCCATGATCAAGAGGTCGACATAGCTCAACATGATGGGGATACAAACCAAATGCTTCGTGATGAGGTACAAATCAACGAAATGGATGTTTACGCCATTGAAGTAATAAAATTAAAAAATAAAGGTTTAACAGTGGACGAAATTGCACAAATTTTAAATAAAGGAAAAACCGAAGTGGAGCTTCTATTGAAATTTCGTCAAAATCATTAACTATTTCTTGATTGACCTTTTTGATTGTGCTATAGTATTTCATGGTGTGAATACACACGCTTAATGATTTAAACAGACGGTGCTATTTTTTAAAATAGTCTCTGTTTAAAGATGAATTAAGCGGAGGAAATAAAACCATTAGGAGGAAAGAAACATGTCAGTAATTTCAATGAAACAATTACTTGAAGCTGGTGTACATTTCGGTCACCAAACTCGCCGTTGGAATCCAAAGATGAAAAAATACATCTTTACTGAGCGTAACGGCATCTACATCATCGACCTTCAAAAAACAGTTAAAAAGGTTGAAGAAGCATACCAATTCGTAAAAGAACTTGCTGCTGAAGGCGGTAAAATTCTTTTCGTTGGTACAAAGAAACAAGCTCAAGAATCTGTTAAGGAAGAAGCAGAACGTTCTGGTATGTTCTACGTAAATCAACGTTGGTTAGGTGGTACGTTAACAAACTTTGCTACAATCCAAAAACGTATTCAACGTCTAAAAGACATTGAGCGTATGGAAGAAGACGGAACTTTTGATGTTCTTCCTAAAAAAGAAGTTGTTCAGTTGAAAAAAGAACATGAACGTTTAGTGAAATTCCTTGGCGGTATTAAAGACATGAAAGAGCTTCCAGATGCTCTATTCGTTATTGACCCTCGTAAAGAGCGTATTGCAGTTGCGGAAGCACGTAAATTAAATATTCCTATTATCGGTATCGTTGATACAAACTGTGATCCAGACGAAATCGATTATGTAATTCCTGCAAACGACGATGCAATCCGCGCTGTCAAACTCTTAACTTCAAAAATTGCTGATGCAATTTTAGAAGCAAAACAAGGCGAAGAAGCAACTGTTGCTGCTGAGTAATGTTAAAAAGGTGATAAGAGGGAGACACCCTTATCACCTTTTTTTAAGAATTACTTTTCCATACATATGAATGATGAAGGAGGAACTTAAATGGCAATTACTGCGCAAATGGTTAAAGAACTTCGTGAAAAAACTGGCGCTGGTATGATGGATTGTAAAAAAGCATTAACTGAAACAAACGGAGATATGGAAAAAGCAATCGACTATCTTCGTGAAAAAGGAATTGCAAAAGCAGCGAAAAAAGCTGACCGTATCGCGGCTGAAGGTACTACTTACATCTTAACAGAAGGTAACGAAGCAGTTATCCTTGAAGTAAACTCTGAAACAGACTTCGTTGCGAAAAACGAAAACTTCCAAAACCTTGTTAAAGAGCTTGCTGCTCACCTACTTAAAAACAAGCCTGCAACATTAGAAGTAGCGCTTGAACAATCAATGGAAAATGGTGAAAAAGTTGCTGACTACATCAATGCAGCAATCGCGAAAATCGGTGAAAAAATTACGCTTCGTCGCTTTGAAATCAAAACAAAAACAGATAACGATGCGTTTGGTGCATACTTACACATGGGCGGACGTATTGCAGTTTTAACTGTGCTTGAAGGTACAACTGATGAAGAAGTAGCAAAAGATGTCGCTATGCATGCTGCTGCGTTAAATCCTAAGTACGTTTCTCGCGACCAAGTATCCCAAGAAGAAATTGAGCGTGAGCGTCAAGTATTAAAACAACAAGCACTAAACGAAGGTAAACCAGAACATATCGTTGAAAAAATGGTAGAAGGTCGTCTTGGTAAATTCTTCGAAGATATTTGCTTACTTGACCAAGCGTTCGTTAAAAATCCTGACCAAAAAGTACGTCAATTTGTAGAGTCTAAAGGCGCTACTGTAAAAGAATTTGTTCGTTACGAAGTAGGCGAAGGTATGGAAAAACGTCAAGACAACTTCGCTGAAGAAGTAATGAACCAAGTAAAAGGTAACTAATCGATAGCTGCTTTACAAAATAGGGAACACATTGTGTTCCCTATTTTTCAAGCAAATGACTTTTAATTCTTACATACGGAGGTTCCTATGAGCGTTCCAAAATATAAACGTGTCGTTTTGAAACTAAGTGGTGAAGCGTTAGCCGGAGATCAAGGATTTGGAATTAATCCTACGGTCATTAAATCGATCGCAGAGCAAGTAAAAGAAATTGCCGAGCTAGGTGTAGAAGTTGCTGTAGTTGTCGGTGGCGGTAATATTTGGCGCGGAAAAATTGGAAGCGAAATGGGTATGGACCGAGCTACT
This sequence comes from Bacillus sp. (in: firmicutes), assembly GCA_017656295.1. NCBI lineage: Bacteria > Bacillati > Bacillota > Bacilli > Caryophanales > Bacillaceae > Bacillus > Bacillus sp. (in: firmicutes). Next base: position 205,904 of record JACDOC010000002.1, read on the forward strand.
GCAGATTATATGGGGATGTTAGCAACTGTCATGAACTCCCTTGCCCTTCAAGATAGTTTAGAACAACTGGGAATTGAAACACGTGTCCAAACATCCATCGATATGCGACAAGTGGCTGAACCATACATTCGTCGTCGTGCGATTCGTCATTTAGAGAAAAAGCGTGTCGTTATTTTTGCGGCGGGTACAGGTAATCCGTATTTCTCAACAGACACAACCGCCGCATTACGTGCAGCAGAAATTGAAGCCGAAGTCATCTTAATGGCGAAAAACAATGTTGACGGTGTTTATTCAGCAGACCCGAAACAAGACAAAAACGCTGTTAAATATGATGAACTTTCTTATTTAGATGTGTTACAACAAGGTTTGGCGGTAATGGATTCAACAGCATCATCATTATGTATGGACAATGATATTCCACTCATTGTATTCTCTATAATGGAGAAAGGAAATATTAAGCGTGCCGTTATGGGTGAATCGATCGGAACTATTGTAAGGAGGAATGGATAATGACAAATCAAGTACTCTCTTCGGCAAAAGAAAAAATGACAAAAGCAGTTCAAGCGTTTTCTCGTGAATTAGCTAGTATTCGCGCAGGTCGTGCAAACGCATCTTTATTAGATAAAATCACAGTTGACTATTACGGGGTTCCAACACCGATTAATCAATTAGCTTCTATTACAGTACCAGAAGCTCGCCTACTTGTTATTCAACCGTATGATAAGTCTGTAGTAGGTGAAGTGGAAAAGGCGATTTTAAAATCCGATTTAGGCTTAACTCCAACAAGTGATGGTTCCTTAATCCGCATCACCATCCCTGCGTTAACTGAAGAACGCCGTAAAGAACTTGTGAAAGTTGTAAAGAAAGAATCTGAAGAGGCAAAAGTAGCTGTGCGTAACATTCGCCGTGACGCAAACGACGAACTGAAAAAGCTTGAAAAGAATGGTGAAATTACTGAAGACGAATTACGTGGGTACACTGAAGATGTTCAAAAATTAACCGATGATTTTATCAATCAAATTGATAAGCTCACGAAAGAAAAAGAAAAAGAAATTATGGAAGTGTAACATAAAAACCCTCTATTTCAGGGGGTTTTTTTACTCATTCCAATGACATACGCATTACATATGATCGTTTGTGCTCATTTCCTTCCATACGGTTCATGGAAAAGATACACGAAAAAGAAGATATCAATCCACATTTTTGGTATGATAGAAAGTGCGAAACATTGATGCACTATTAAACATGAGGAAATCATGTGGAGGACTTGTTTTATGTTAAATAAATTATTCAAATCACAATCGGACCATCAAACAATGGAAGAACGGATAAAAGTCATTCAAAATAATGGAGTACCTGCTCATATCGCCATTATTATGGATGGCAATGGCCGTTGGGCAAAAAAAAGGGCACTGCCAAGAGTAGCGGGTCATCATGAAGGGATGAAAGTTGTCCGTAAAATTACCCGCTTGGCGAACAAATTAGGTGTGAAAGTTTTAACCTTATACGCCTTTTCAACAGAAAATTGGAAACGACCAAAATCCGAAGTTGATTATTTAATGAAACTTCCCGAAGAATTTTTAGGAACGTTTTTACCAGAGTTAGTCGATGAAAATGTAAAAGTTCAAATGATAGGCGATCGGACGAATCTTCCTAGCCATACGATTGCTGCAATAGACAAAGCGATTCATGATACAAAAAATAATACCGGACTTATTTTAAATTTCGCGTTAAACTATGGGAGTCGTGCGGAAATACTTCATGCCGTTCAACACGTCTTAAAAGATATAAATAATGGCATACTAAAAGAAGAAGACTTGTCCGAACAACTTTTTTCAAATTATTTAATGACCCACGACTTACCAGACCCGGATTTATTAATTCGAACGAGTGGCGAAATTCGTCTAAGTAATTTTATGCTTTGGCAGTTAGCCTATACGGAATTTTGGTTTACGAATGTGTTGTGGCCTGATTTCAAAGAAGTGCATTTATTAGAAGCGATTGAAGCATTCCAATCTCGTTCTCGTCGGTTTGGTGGTCTACAAAGTGAGGAATGATGAATGAAACAAAGGATTATTACTGCCGTTGTTGCGGCGGGTATCTTTTTACCCATTGTCGTTTACGGTCAATTTCCGCTAGTATTACTCATTTATTTAATCGCTACAATCGGATTACATGAATTACTCCGAATGAGAAAATTATCTATTTTTTCAATCCCAGGGGCTATTTCTATTTTTCTCTTGTGGATTTTTTTACTACCAAAAGAATATATCCATCTACTTGAACAATTTCGATATAGTAAAATAGAAGTTGCATTAATGGGGGTTCTGTTGTTTTTAACATATACGGTTATTTCCAAAAACCGATTTACGTTCGATGATGTCGCCTATTCCATGCTTTCTGCTTTATATGTAGGCATTGGCTTTTACTATTTTATCGAAACGAGAATCGAAGGACTTACATATATCTTTTTTGCCTTATTTATTATTTGGGCAACGGATTCCGGAGCTTATTTTGTTGGAAGAGCCTTTGGCAAACATAAACTTTGGCCAGAAATAAGTCCGAAAAAAACTGTTGAAGGATCTATTGGTGGAATTTTATCAGCTTTGCTGATAGCATTTATCTTCTCTATGTTTAGCGATTGGAACGTTCCTGCACTTCAGTTATATGGAACTACTGCTATTCTAAGTATATTTGGTCAAATCGGTGATCTTGTCGAATCAGCTTTAAAGCGTCATTATGGGGTAAAAGACTCCGGGAATTTATTACCTGGACATGGGGGGATTTTAGACCGATTTGACAGCTTATTATTTGTGTTACCAATTATGCATTTTATGCATTTTGTATAAGAACGGGGGATTAGAAGGTTGAAGTCGATCAGTTTACTTGGGGCGTCAGGTTCGATTGGTACCCAAACGTTAAATATTTTAGACCAACACCCAGATCAATTTCGTCTTGTTGCTTGTACGGTTGGAAAAAATATTGACAAAGTAAGGGAAATTATAGAAAAATATTCTCCAAAACTAGTTTCCGTCCAAAAAAAAGAAGATGCGGAGCAGTTAAAATTGGAATATGACGGAAAAGTGACAATATTATATGGAGAAGAAGGACTTGTCGAAGCGGCAGTTCATCCAGAAGCTGAAATGGTCGTAAATGCGGTCATTGGTAGTGTTGGTCTATATCCAACTTTACAAGCTATTAAAGAAAAGAAGACGATTGCACTGGCCAACAAAGAAACACTGGTTACCGCAGGTCATATAGTAATGGAGGAAGCAAAAAATCATGGTGTTTCCATCTTGCCTGTTGATAGTGAGCATTCGGCCATTTTTCAATGCTTACAGGGAGAAAAAGAAAAAAACATTGAACGTCTCGTGTTAACTGCATCGGGTGGTAGCTTCCGCGACCGGACGAGAGAACAATTAAAAGGGGTTTCCGTGGATGAAGCCCTTAATCATCCAAATTGGTCGATGGGAGCTAAAATTACCATTGACTCGGCTACTATGATGAACAAAGGATTAGAAGTTATTGAAGCCCATTGGTTATTTCATTTACCATACGAACAAATTGATGTGATTTTACATCGAGAGAGCATTATTCATTCAATGGTCGAATTTCATGACAGTAGCGTCATTGCTCAATTAGGAACACCTGATATGCGTGTACCCATTATGTATGCGTTAAGTTATCCAGATCGTCTTCCGCTCCCGCAAGCGAGCAGGTTATCGTTAACTGAAATTGGCCAATTACACTTTGAAAAAATGGATATGAATCGATTCCGCTGCTTACAGTTTGCATATGAGGCTGGAAGACAAGGAGGCACGTTCCCTACCGTTCTTAATGCGGCGAATGAAGTAGCAGTCGCGGCCTTTTTAGAACGGAAAATTGAATTTTTACAAATTGAAGATCTCATTGAACAAGCCTTATCTCGTCATGAAAGCATCGAACACCCAGATTTAACGACGATTCAAGAAGTCGATAAAGAAACGAGAAACTATGTACAAACACTTTTATCCCATACTTAACGGGATTAAGTTTATAAAAAAGGTGGTTTTTCTTTTGAGCTTAAGTACAGTTATTGCGTTTATGTTTATTTTTGGTTCCATCGTCTTTTTTCACGAGTTAGGACATTTTGTTTTTGCGAAACGAGCTGGCATTTTGTGTCGTGAATTTGCGATTGGATTTGGTCCGAAAGTGTTTTCTTATAAGAAAGGTGAAACTATTTACACCATTCGTTTACTACCGATTGGGGGATTTGTCCGTATGGCCGGAGAAGACCCTGAAATGGTAGACTTAAAACCCGGACAACGAATCGCAATCGAGCTTGATGACCACGATCGAGTTCGAAAAATTATCCTAAATCAAAAAGATCGGTATACAAATGTTCGTATCGTTGAAGTGGAATCGGCTGATTTAGAGCACGATTTAATTATTCGTGGTTATGAAGACGGAGACGATGAACACCTTCAATCTTTTTCTATTCACCGTGAAGCTGTTATTGTAGACCAAGGGCAAGAAACGCAAATCGCCCCTTGGGATCGTCAGTTTGCGTCTAAAACTCTTGGTCAACGAGCCATGGCTATTTTTGCTGGGCCGATGATGAACTTTGTGTTAGCGATTCTCATCTTTATTATTATCGGTATTTTTCAAGGGGTTCCAACGAATGACCCTCGTCTAGGTGCCCTTACCGATGATGGTGCAGCCATAGAAGCAGGACTTAAAGAGGGAGATGTGGTCTTAAGTATAGATGGCTCTGAAGTGTCCACATGGGAAGACGTCGTCGAAATTATTCGACGCCATCCTGGTGAAGAGCTGGTATTTACTGTTGATCGAAACGGTGAATTGTTAGAAATACCGGTTACGCCGAAAGTCCATGAAATTGAAGGAGAAAAAATTGGCTTAATCGGGGTGTACAGCCCAGTAGAAAAATCACCAACAAAAATCGTTACATACGGTTTTGAAGAAACCTACTTATGGACGAAGGAAATTATTATTTTGTTAGGAAAACTATTGACCGGTCAATTTTCAATTGACATGCTGTCCGGACCTGTAGGCATTTATGTTTCCACTGAAACGGTAGCCAAATCAGGTATTTACTATTTGTTAAAATGGACGGCTATTTTAAGCATTAATTTAGGAATTATGAATTTACTACCAATTCCAGCGTTAGACGGAGGAAGATTACTCTTCTTCGCTGTTGAAGCAGTTCGAGGCAAACCGATTGATCGCCAGAAAGAAGGAATGGTGCATTTTATCGGTTTAGCCTTACTGATGCTGCTTATGCTCGTCGTGACTTGGAACGATATTCAACGATTCTTTTTATAATTTGTAGAAAAGGTGTGAGAATAGATGAAGCAAAGTATGATGTTAATTCCAACGTTACGAGAAGTACCAGCAGATGCTGAAATTAAAAGCCATCAATTGCTTTTACGCGCGGGATATATTCGTCAAAATTCAAGCGGTGTGTACAGCTTTTTACCGTTAGGAAAAAAAGTATTGCAAAAGGTCGAAGAAATTGTCCGTGAAGAGATGAACAAAATCGGTGCTGTTGAGTTGTTAATGCCTGCCCTTCAACAAGCGGAATTATGGCAAGAGTCCGGTCGTTGGTATTCGTACGGGCCTGAGCTCATGCGATTAAAAGACCGTCATGACCGTGATTTTGCATTAGGGGCAACACACGAAGAGATGATTACGAGCCTTGTTCGTGATGAAGTGAAATCGTACAAACGTTTACCGCTTACGCTATACCAAATTCAGACGAAGTTCCGCGATGAAAAGCGTCCACGCTTTGGACTGCTGCGTGGTCGGGAATTTGTGATGAAAGATGCATATTCCTTCCATGCGTCTCAAGAAAGTCTAGACGAGACATACGAAAAAATGATGGAAGCGTATTCCAATGTGTTTCGCCGTTGTGGATTGAATTTCCGGGCGGTTTTAGCCGATTCAGGGGCCATGGGAGGAAAAGATACGCATGAATTCATGGTTCTTTCCGAAATTGGAGAGGATACGATTGCGTATTCTGATGAATCCGATTTTGCGGCAAATATTGAAATGGCTCCAGTTGTGGTTACCTATGAAAAAAGTACAGAAGAACCTTTAGCGCTCGAAAAAATTGCGACGCCTAACCAAAAATCGATTGAAGAAGTGTCTACCTATTTAGGAGTAGCTCCTGAAAAATGCATTAAAACCTTATTGTTTAAAGTCGACGATCAATACGTTGTTGCTCTTGTTCGTGGGGACCATGAAGTAAACGATGTGAAATTGAAAAATGTGTTAGATGCGACTGTTATTGAGCTTGCAACACCAGAAGAAACAAAAGAAGTACTAGGCTGTAGTATCGGTTCCCTTGGTCCAATCGGTGTTAACGGAGTAAAAATCATCGCCGATCATGCGGTAGAATATATCGTCAATGGTGTATGTGGAGCGAATGAAGAGGGATATCATTATAAAAATGTTCAACCTGCTCGCGATTTTACCGTTGATCAATATGTTGATTTACGTTTTATTCAAGAAGGTGATCCTTCACCAGATGGAAAAGGAACGATTCGCTTTACAAAGGGAATCGAAGTAGGTCATGTCTTTAAGCTTGGTACGCGTTACAGCGAAGCTATGAATGCTACTTTCTTAGATGAAAACGGAAAAGCACAACCGATGATTATGGGCTGTTACGGTATCGGTGTGTCACGTACCTTAGCAGCCGTTTGTGAGCAATTTAACGATGAACACGGTCTTGTATGGCCAGCAAGTCTTGCTCCGTTTGATGTCCATCTCATTCCAGTTAATATGAAAGATAATGCCCAGCGGATGTTGGCTGAAGAACTTTATGAACAAATGAAAGAATATCGTCTTGACGTACTAATGGACGATCGTGCTGAACGTCCTGGTGTAAAATTCGCTGATGCCGATTTAATTGGATTACCAGTGCGTGTGATCGTTGGTAAAAAAGCATCCGAAGGAATGGTTGAAGTAAAAATCCGTCGGACAGGTGAAGTGATTGAAGTTGCTAAAGAAGAGGTTGTCCAAAAAGTATTAGAATTATTAAAAACACTTTAATCGAACGAATTATCGGGGGAAACCCCGATAATTTTTTTCCACATGATGGATGATGGATGTACGTTGAAATGTGTCGAACGATTATCTAATATGATAAGAGAAAAAAAGATTTATTGGATGGGAGAGGAAAGTATGAACGAAAATCCCGCCGGAAAAAAAGAACGATTTCAAATATTGCTCCAACAAATCGGATTAACCGATGACGATTATATGCCGTATTTTCAACAAGCACTTATTGAAAAATTATCTGTTTCGAAACAGCGAAAAAAATGGCACTTTTATTTCTCTTTCCAACAGATCTTACCGTTTCGGGTATGGCAACAATTTTATCAACAGTTAACGAAAAGCTTTTCCCACATTGCATCCATCGATATGACGATCAATGTTTTACATCCTGAAGTAACGGAACAATTAGTACACGATTATTGGAAATATTGTGTTCAACAACTTGATGGAATTTCACCGCCCATCTTAACTTTGTTAAACGAGCAATATCCAACGTTGCAAGGTCAAAAAGTCATTGTTAACGTCAACAACGAATTAGAGGGAATGCAAATTAAAAATAAATATAGCTCGATGATTCTATCGGTTTTTGAAAAAGTAGGCTTCCCTCGATTATCGATACAAACAGAAATTGTTTCAACAGAACCATCGGAACAATATCACCAGTTTTTAGAACAGAAGAGAAAAGAAGACGAAGAACGGGCGAAACAAGCTTTACTTGAAATGCAAAAACGAGAGAAAGCACAAAAAGATACGAAGGATGAAGCACAAGAAGATCATGGACCACTGATGATCGGTTACACCATTAAAGACGATAGTGAATTCAAGAAATTAGAAGAGATTGTTGATGAAGAACGACGCATTGCGATTGAAGGATATGTGTTTGAAGCAGAAACGAAAGAATTGCGAAGCGGTCGAACATTATTAACATTTAAAATTACCGACTATACCGATTCCATTTTAGTGAAAATGTTCTCTCGGGATAAAGAGGACGCAGCGTTGTTAAATAAAGTGAAAAAAGGAATGTGGCTACGGGTTCGCGGTAGTGTGCAAAACGATACCTTTGTCCGTGATTTAGTGATGATTGCCAACGATATTAATGAAGTGAAACCGGTTGAACGAGAGGACACCGCTCCAGAAGGGGAAAAACGCGTGGAACTACATTTGCACACACCGATGAGCCAAATGGATGCAGTTACTTCTGTAAGTGATTTAATTGCCCAAGCCAAAAAATGGGGACATCGGGCAATTGCCGTTACCGATCATGCAGTGGTGCAATCATTTCCAGAAGCGTATAGTGCAAGTAAAAAACACGATATGAAAGTGTTGTATGGGGTAGAAGCAAACCTTGTCGATGATGGGGTTCCGATTGCCTATAATGACCAACATCGGTTGCTCGCTGAAGATACGTTTGTCGTTTTCGACGTAGAAACGACCGGTTTAAGTGCAGTATATGACACGATTATTGAATTAGCTGCCGTCAAAGTTCGAAACGGAGAAATTGTCGACCGATTTGAATCGTTTGCGAATCCGCACCAGCCATTGTCTGCAACGACCATTGAATTAACCGGTATTACCGACGATATGGTGAAAGATGCGCCAGACGTGGAAGAAGTGCTACACCGTTTCTATGAATGGACAGGCGATGCGATTTTAGTAGCACATAACGCTTCCTTTGACATGGGCTTTTTAAATGTCGGCTATCAAAACATTGGTCTCGGTAAAGCGACAAACCCAGTAATCGATACATTGGAACTTGCCCGCTTTTTATATCCTGAATTAAAAAATCACCGACTCAATACATTGGCGAAAAAATTTGATGTCGAATTAACCCAACACCACCGGGCGATTTATGATGCGGAGGCAACGGGCTATTTGCTTATTAAAATGTTAAAAGATGCAAAAGAAAAAGGAATTCAATACCATGATGACTTTAATAAATACATGGGTAAAGGTGACGCCTATAAACGCGCCCGTCCATTCCATTGTATCTTGCTTGCTAAAAATGAAGTTGGGTTGAAAAATTTATTTAAACTCGTTTCATACGCTCATATAAACTACTTTTACCGTGTACCAAGAATTCCAAGGTCCGTTCTTCAAAAGCATCGGGAAGGAATTATTGTTGGCTCTGGATGCGATAAAGGGGAAGTCTTTGAGGCAATGATGCAAAAAGCACCAGAAGAAGTCGTTGACATTGCCCGCTTTTACGATTATTTAGAAGTTCATCCAAAAGAAGTTTACGCCCCATTAATCGAAATGGAACTGGTAAAAGATGAGCAACAACTAGAAGAAATCATTCGTAACATCGTGCAGCTCGGTGATGAGCTTCATATTCCAGTTGTCGCCACAGGTAACGTTCATTACCTACATCCAACAGATAAAATTTATCGAAAAATTTTAGTCAGTTCCCAAGGGGGAGCAAACCCTCTTAACCGACACCAATTACCGGATGTCCATTTCCGGACAACGAATGAAATGTTAGATGCTTTTTCGTTCCTAGGTCAAGAAAAAGCAAAAGAAATTGTGGTTACCAATACGAACAAAATTGCAGACATGATTGACGTCATTAAACCAATCAAAGACGATTTGTACACGCCAAAAATAGAAGGTGCTGACGAAGAGATTCGCCGCATGAGTTATGAACGAGCGAAAAGTATATACGGGGATCCGTTACCTGAAATTGTTGAAGCCCGGTTAGAAAAAGAATTGAATAGTATTATCGGACACGGGTTTGCCGTCATTTATTTAATTTCTCATAAACTTGTAAAAAAATCGCTAGATGACGGATATCTTGTTGGTTCTCGCGGTTCGGTAGGGTCTTCATTTGTGGCAACCATGACCGAGATTACGGAAGTGAACCCATTACCACCACACTATGTCTGTCCAAACTGTAAACATTCCGAGTTTTTCAATGACGGTTCTGTTGGTTCGGGATTCGATTTACCAGATAAAAACTGTCCACAATGTGGAGCAAAATATAAAAAGGATGGGCATGATATTCCTTTCGAAACATTCCTAGGCTTTAAAGGGGACAAAGTTCCTGATATCGACTTGAACTTCTCAGGTGAATACCAACCTCGAGCTCACAATTATACAAAGGTGTTATTCGGGGAAGACAATGTCTATCGCGCGGGGACCATCGGTACTGTCGCCGATAAAACCGCATACGGTTACGTTAAAGCTTATGCACAAGATAATAATTTGCAATTACGCGGGGCGGAAATTGACCGTTTATCAAAAGGATGTACGGGGGTTAAACGGACAACAGGTCAGCATCCAGGTGGAATTATCGTTGTACCAGATTATATGGATATTTACGATTTTTCACCGATCCAATATCCAGCCGATGATAATACGTCAGAGTGGCGTACAACCCATTTCGACTTCCATTCGATTCACGATAACTTATTAAAGCTCGATATTCTTGGGCACGATGATCCGACGGTTATTCGTATGTTGCAAGATTTAAGTGGAATCGATCCGAAAACGATTCCGACGGATGACCCTGAAGTAATGAAAATTTTCAGTGGCACCGAATCGTTAGGGGTTACGGAAGAACAAATTATGTGTAAAACAGGAACGCTTGGTATTCCAGAGTTCGGAACCCGCTTTGTTCGACAAATGTTGGAAGAAACGAAACCAACGACGTTCTCCGAGCTTGTCCAAATTTCAGGATTATCACACGGAACGGACGTATGGCTCGGTAACGCTCAAGAGCTAATTCAAGACGGAACGTGTACGCTTAGTGAAGTAATTGGTTGTCGTGACGATATTATGGTATATCTGATCTATCAAGGACTAGAACCATCGTTAGCGTTTAAAATTATGGAGTCCGTTCGTAAAGGACGAGGGCTTCAACCGGAAATGGAAGAAGAAATGCGTAAGCATAACGTTCCGGAATGGTATATTGAATCATGTAAGAAAATTAAATACATGTTCCCGAAAGCTCACGCCGCTGCGTACGTCCTTATGGCGGTACGGATCGCATATTTTAAAGTTCATCATCCACTGCTATACTATGCATCTTACTTTACTGTTCGTGCGGAGGATTTTGATATTGACACCATGGTAAAAGGTTCACAAGCAATCCGAGCACGAATTATGGAAATTAATGAAAAAGGATTAGACGCTAGTCCGAAAGAAAAAAGTTTATTAACAGTTCTGGAATTAGCTTTAGAAATGTGTGAACGTGGCTTTCGCTTCCAACGGGTAGACTTGTACCGTTCTAGTGCAACCGAATTTATTATTGATGGGGATTCCCTCATCCCGCCATTTAATTCCATTCCTGGACTTGGAACGAATGCAGCAATTAATATTGTGAAAGCAAGAGAAGAAGGGGAATTCTTGTCAAAAGAAGACTTACAACAACGAGGGCGTGTGTCAAAAACAATCATTGAGTATTTAGAAAAGCATGGCTGCTTAGATTCGTTACCAGACCAAAATCAATTATCGTTGTTTTAATGGAAATGAGCCTTCGTTTGCAAATCATGGACGATTATGGTATATTGGTGTTGGAAATACTATTGATAACTCTGTCAGCTAAAAGAGTGGGGAAACCCACTCTTTCGTATTGTCAGCAAATCAACTGTTTACCGTGTAGGAGGTATGTATGAGCAAAGTAACGGAAGTAGTGGAACAGCTCGTAGCTCCCATTTTAGAAGAGATGGACCTAGAACTAGTGGATGTTGAATACGTCAAAGAGGGGAAAAACTGGTTCCTCCGCGTGTTCATTGATAAAGATACGGGTGTTGATATTGAAGAATGTGGAGTAGTGAGCGAACGTCTAGGAGAAAAGTTGGATGAAATCGATCCCATTCCACATAACTACTTTTTAGAAGTGTCATCACCGGGTGCTGAACGACCACTCAAAAAAGAAAAAGATTTTTACAAAGCTGTTGGTAAGTACGTTCACGTAAAAACATATGAACCGATTGATGGTGAAAAAGTTTTTGAGGGCGTGCTCCTCAATTTTGATGGCGAAACGTTGAAAATGGAAGTGAAAATTAAAACGCGTAAAAAGGAAATCACAATCCCAATGGAGAAAGTGGCTAAAGCTCGACTAGCCGTTTCATTTTCATAAGCACATTATCGTTTTGTAGAAAAAAGGGGGAAAAACAATGAGCTCTGAAATAATGGATGCTCTTACCAATTTGGCAAAAGAAAAAGGAATTTCAAGTGAAGTGATAATTGAAGCCCTAGAAGCTGCTCTCATTACAGCGTATAAACGAAATTTTAATCAAGCGCAAAATGTTCGTATTGATTTAAGTGCTGAAAAGGGCTCAGTACGTGTGTTTGCTAGAAAAGAAGTGGTGGAGGAAGTAAGCGACTCTCGTTTAGAAATTTCGCTTGAGGAAGCACAAAAGATTAATCCTGCCTATGATATTGGAGACATTGTAGAGATTGAAGTGACTCCAAGAGATTTTGGCCGTGTAGCTGCACAAACCGCGAAACAAGTCGTCACTCAACGGGTTCGAGAAGCTGAAAGAGGCATTATTTATTCTGAATTTATTGACCGCGAAGAAGATATTATGACCGGTATCGTTCAACGTCAAGATTCCCGCTTCATCTATGTCAGCTTAGGAAAAGTGGAAGCACTTTTACCAGTGAGTGAACAAATGCCAAACGAAACGTATAAGCCACATGATCGAATTAAAGTGTACATTACGAAAGTTGAAAAAACGACGAAAGGTCCACAAATTTTCGTATCACGGACCCATCCAGGATTACTGAAACGATTATTTGAACTTGAAGTCCCAGAAATTTTTGACGGAACTGTAGAAATTAAGTCCGTTGCCCGTGAAGCTGGCGATCGTTCTAAAATCTCTGTCTATAGCGAAAACCCTGAAGTGGATCCGGTCGGTGCTTGCGTTGGACCTAAAGGGGCACGCGTACAAACGATTGTCAACGAATTAAAAGGTGAAAAAATCGATATCGTTCAATGGTCTGAGGATCCGGTTGAATTTGTTGCTAACGCATTAAGCCCTTCCAAAGTGTTAGATGTGATGGTGAACGAAGAAGAAAAAGCGACGACGGTAGTTGTACCAGATTACCAATTATCATTAGCAATTGGTAAACGGGGTCAAAACGCCCGTCTTGCGGCAAAACTAACCGGTTGGAAAATTGATATTAAAAGCGAATCAGACGCTCGTGAATTAGGTATTTATCCACGTGAACAAGCATCAGAGGCTGACGATGTTACACTCGAAACATTCGATTTTGATACAGAAGAAATCGAGTAAGAGGTGATGTGTATGAGCAGTCGAAAAAAAATTCCGATGCGAAAGTGCGTGGCAACTGGCGAAATGAAACCAAAAAAAGAAATGATTCGAATCGTTCGCTCCAAAGAAGGTGAAGTATCAGTTGATTTAACAGGTAAAAAATCAGGACGTGGAGCGTACCTTTCAAAAGACCGTGAAGCTATTTTACTGGCAAAAAAGAAAAACATTTTATCAAGACATTTAGATGTGGCCATTCCTGAACAAATCTATGAAGAATTACTTACAATTGTGGAGAAGGAGAAATTGAAAACCGAATGAAACAACAAAGATGGTTTCAATTATTAGGATTGGCCAATCGGGCGCGCAAAATCATCTCTGGTGAAGAATTGGTCATTAAAGAAGTGAAGGCAAATAAAGCCAAATTGGTTCTTCTAGCCAATGATGCTTCTTCAAATACAGCTAAGAAAATAGAAGATAAGACAACTTATTATGGAGTACCGCTTAGGCGGGTACCCGATCGGTATATGCTTGGTCAAGCAATCGGGAAAGAAGCCCGCGTAGTCGTAGCAGTTGTCGATGAAGGATTTGCCAAAAAATTAGAGATGTTGCTCGATGAAAAAACGTGGGGGTGAACGTATGAGTAAAATACGAGTTTATGAATATGCAAAACAAAATAAAATTTCTAGTAAGGACGTTATTTCCAAATTAAAAGAAATGAATATAGATGTATCTAATCATATGGCAACAATTGATGAGGAAACGGTTCAAAAACTTAACGAATCGTTTCAACCAAAAAAAGAAAAACCAGCTCGTCCTTCGAAACCAGCGAACGGAAAAGAACAACCAAAGCCTTCTAAAACAGACAACTTTGAAGATGATGATGTAACACCGATAAAAGTAAAAGTAAAATCTGCTCCAAAAAATCGCGAAGGGAAAAAGCACGACCAAGAATATCAATCGAAAGAGAAAAAAGCGTTTAATAAAAACGGTAAAAATAAAAAGAAAAACAAGAATCATCACAACAACAAGCAAAACCACCAAAAACAAGCTTCTCAGCCGAAGAAAGAAAAAGAACTTCCATCTAAAATTACGTATACAGACTCCTTAACCGTAGCTGAACTGGCGAAAAAACTTCATCGAGAGCCGTCTGAAATTATTAAGAAGCTGTTTATGTTAGGTGTAATTGCTACTATTAACCAAGTGCTTGAAGAAGATGCCATTGAATTAATTGCAAGTGAATATGGTGTAGAAGTCGAAAAACAAGAAAGTGTTGATATTACAGATCTAGAAGTGTACTTTACACCAGATGAAGAAGACCAATTAGAAGAGCGTCCACCTGTTGTAACGATTATGGGGCATGTTGACCACGGGAAAACAACGCTATTAGACTCCATCCGTAACACAAAAGTAACCGAAGGAGAAGCAGGTGGTATCACTCAACATATTGGTGCGTATCAAGTTGTGGTTAATGGCAAGAAGATTACGTTCCTAGATACACCTGGGCACGCAGCATTCACAACCATGCGTGCACGTGGTGCTCAAGTTACAGACATTACGGTCCTTGTTGTCGCAGCTGACGATGGCGTAATGCCACAAACGATTGAAGCGATCAACCACGCGAAAGCAGCAAACGTACCAATTATTGTTGCAGTTAACAAAATGGATAAACCAACAGCCAACCCAGATCGCGTCATGCAAGAATTAACGGAACATGGTTTGGTACCTGAAGATTGGGGCGGAGACACCATTTTCGTTCCTATTTCCGCATTAAAAGGGGAAGGAATAGATAACCTACTAGAAATGATTCTCCTCGTTAGTGAGGTGGAAGAATTAAAAGCAAATCCAAACCGAAATGCACTTGGTACGGTAATTGAAGCACAGCTTGACAAAGGTCGGGGTCCAGTTGCAACATTACTCGTACAAAACGGTACATTACGCGTAGGAGATCCAATCGTAGTAGGAAATACATTTGGTCGCGTACGGGCAATGGTGAACGATTTGGGACGTCGCGTCAAAGAAGCAGGTCCATCCACGCCTGTAGAAATTACCGGATTAAACGAAGTTCCACAAGCAGGCGATCGCTTCGTTGTATTCGATGACGAAAAAACTGCTCGTCAAGTTGGGGAAGCTCGGGCTCAAATAGCTATACAGGCACAACGTAATGAAAAAACACGCGTAAGTCTTGATACATTGTTTGAACAAATGAAACAAGGCGAGATGAAAGAATTGAATGTCATTATTAAAGCAGACGTACAAGGTTCGGTGGAAGCGTTAGCTGCTGCTCTTCAAAAGATTGAAGTAGAAGGGGTTAACATTAAAATTATCCATACGGCCGTCGGTGCCATTAATGAGTCCGACATTACGTTAGCTGCTGCATCTAACGCGATTATTATCGGATTCAACGTACGTCCAGATGCCAATGCGAAACGTGCTGCTGAGGCTGAAAAGGTAGATATTCGTCTCCATCGCATCATCTATAAAGTCATTGAAGAAATTGAATCTGCGATGAAAGGTATGCTTGACCCAGAGTACGAAGAGAAAGTAATCGGTCAAGCAGAAGTTCGTCAAACATTTAAAGTTTCTCGAATTGGAACGATTGCTGGAAGCTATGTGACGGAAGGAAAAATTACACGTGACAGTGGTATTCGCCTCATCCGCGACGGTGTTGTTGTGTTCGAAGGTGAAATCGATACGTTAAAACGTTACAAAGACGACGTTCGCGAAGTATCTCAAGGTTACGAATGTGGTATTACAATTAAGAACTTTAACGATATTAAAGAAGGAGATATTATAGAAGCGTTCATTATGGAAGAAGTTGAACGTTAATGATTGGGTATGTGGAATGTGAATTTCTAATATATAATGCCCACTCCTTAAAAGAAAAACGAGCCGTGCTTCAACGTACGTTGACACGGCTCAAACAAAAAAGAAATGTTTCAGTCGCAGAAATCAACTATCAAGATGTTTGGCAACGGACAAAAATAGCTATTGTTACTGTTGCTTCATCCAAGCAAGCGGCTGAACATGAAATAGAAAAAGCCTTATCATTTTTAGATTCCTTTCCGGAATGGGAACGGACATCAACGAGTTATGAATGGCTTTAAAGGGGTGAAGGATATGACGTTACGAGCCAATCGAGTAGCA
Organism: Bacillus sp. (in: firmicutes); assembly: GCA_017656295.1. NCBI lineage: Bacteria > Bacillati > Bacillota > Bacilli > Caryophanales > Bacillaceae > Bacillus > Bacillus sp. (in: firmicutes). The sequence continues at coordinate 222,319 of JACDOC010000002.1, forward strand.
GAACAAATGAAAAAAGAATTAAGCGACATTCTTGGTCGTAAAATTAAAGACCCTCGTATTGGTTTTGTTACAGTCACAGACGTACGATTGACTGGTGATTTACAACAAGCGAAAGTGTACATTACCGTGTTAGGTGACGATCAACAAAAGGAAAATACGCTAAAGGGGCTTGCTAAAGCGAAAGGTTTTATCCGCTCCGAAATCGGACAACGAATTCGTTTACGAAAAACCCCAGAAATTATTTTTGAATTTGACGAATCCATAGATTACGGAAACCGCATCGAAACATTGTTAAAAGAAATTCAAAAAGAATCGGAATAACAATAATCGGGGGACTCCCCCGATTCTTTTTACGTTTGGTTCTTTTAAATGATATTGTTGATATTTATACATTTCGCTTGTGGCGGACGCTTTCCGCGGGCAAGGTGCAAGCCGCTTCCCTCGCTACGCTCAAGTATGGTCTTGCGGCTTCTTGTTCCCGCTTAAGTCGCCGCCGTGTGTACAACTTGTTAAAATCAACTATGAAATATAACATAGCCTTACGTTTAAACTCATATGGAGTAGAAAAGAGGTGAGTTTCCTTGGAAGGAATTTTACCGATTTGGAAAGAAAAAGGACTTACGTCACACGATGTTGTCTATCGTGTTCGCAAATTATTAAAAATGAAAAAAGTCGGTCATACAGGTACGCTTGATCCAGATGTAACTGGAGTGTTACCTATTTGTTTAGGTAGAGCTACGAAAATCGCAGAGTATATTACTAACGCAGGAAAAGAATATGTTGGAGAAGTAACGTTAGGTTTCTCAACAACGACGGAAGATGCCTCTGGTGAAGTAGTTGAACAAAAACGGATCGAACGCATCCTTACAAGAGACGAAATAGAGGAAGTTTTACGTTCGTTAAAAGGAAACATTCAGCAAACACCTCCGATGTATTCAGCGGTCAAAGTAAACGGAAAACGACTGTATGAATATGCCCGGGAAGGAAAGGAAGTAGAACGCCCGACACGAACAGTGACGATTTATGACCTAGAGTTATTGGATGAGCGTATGAGTTTCTCAGGTGATACCATAAGGTTTCGTTTTCGGGTGTCTTGTAGTAAAGGTACATATATACGAACTCTAGCCGTGATGATTGGTGAGCGTTTAGGCTATCCAGCGCACATGTCGGACTTAGTTCGCACCCAATCGGCATTTTTTCGAAAAGAGCATTGTGTGACCCTTGAACAATTAGAACACCTTGTTCAAGAAGGAGATATTCATCGCCTCGTCTTTTCAATTGAAAAAGGATTATACCATTTGCCGAAAATTGAAATAAATGATACATTAGCAAAGAAAGTAGTTAACGGTTCGGTATTATCAAAACCAAAACAATGGCCCCATGACGAAGAGGATGTAGTTGTTATGCACCAAGGGAGAGCTTTAGCATTGTACTGTTTACATCCTAGCAAACCGTATTTAATTAAGCCAACGAAAGTATTGCGGAATGAATGAAGAAAAGGTGAGGTAACTTGAAGGTAATCACATTGCACCATCCCCATACGATCAATAAAAAGGATTTACCACCATTATGTATGGCGCTAGGGTATTTTGATGGAATTCACAGAGGCCATCAAAAAGTGATTTTAACCGCGAAAGAAATGGCCGATAATAACGGTTGGAAAAGTGCTGTTATGACGTTTGATCCCCATCCATCTGTCGTTTTAGGACATAAACACCAGCACGTTCAATACATTACTCCTTTAAATGATAAAATTGAATTGTTAGAACAGATGGGGATTGATTACGTTTTTGTCGTTCGCTTTACATCCGCGTTTGCCAATTTGCACCCTCAAGAATTTGTTGATCAATACATTATTAATTTAAACGTTCAACACGTAGTTGCTGGTTTTGATTTTACATATGGAAAGCTTGGAAAAGGAACAATGGAAACTTTAGCTTTTCATTCCCGTCAGGCGTTTACGTATACAACTGTCGAAAAATTAACTGAAGGGAACGAAAAAGTCAGTTCAACCCTTACGAGAAATTATTTAAGAGAAGGAAACATGGAGCAAGTGGCCCTATTGTTAGGCCGGTATTATGTAACGAAAGGGACGGTTATTCACGGTGATAAACGCGGTCGTAAAATCGGCTTTCCAACTGCGAATATTGAATTAATCGATGCCTATATTGTTCCTAGAACGGGTGTGTATGCCGTTCGCCTATTTGTCAATGAGACATGGTATGAAGGTGTATGTAATGTTGGTTATAAACCGACGTTTAACAATCCCAATGAAACGAACTTATCGATTGAAGTTCATATTTTTGAGTTTTCAGATTCCATCTATGGGGAAGAAGTACAGGTTGAGTGGCACAAACGCATTCGTGCCGAACAAAAATTTCCATCCATTGATGAATTAATTAGACAAATCGAAAAGGATAAAAAAGCGGCGATCACTTATTTCGAAAAAAGTTAAGTTTTTACTTGCATTTTTCTTCTAAAAGTAGTATTCTATAACACGTATGAAATGAACCGTTGCTTGGCAAGTCGAGTCACCGACGCTTGCTCAGTAACTGGGGATTGATCAATAGTAGGAGGTGAAATAGGATGGCGATTTCTCAAGAGCGCAAAAACGAAATCATCAACCAATTTAAAACACACGAGAACGATACTGGTTCTCCAGAAGTTCAAATTGCTATCCTTACTGAAGAAATTAACAATTTGAACGAACATTTACGCGTTCATAAAAAAGACCATCACTCTCGTCGTGGTCTTATGAAAATGGTAGGTCGACGTCGTAACCTTTTAACTTACCTTCGTAAAAAAGACGTTCAACGCTACCGTGAATTAATCAACAAACTTGGTTTACGTCGATAGTCTTTACAAAAGCGGGATTTCTCCCGCTTTTTTGTTAGTTTGAGAATAGTTGCCCCCAAAAGGGGAATGTTTTTTTCCTATTTGGTTGATAATGAGGATAAAGAAATTAAATACATATGAAAATGATACATAGCACTTTTTGTGTGTAAATGATAGACTTTTATTAGTAATGAGGTTAGAGAAAACTCTTTCCTCGATGGCTGAATGAATAGAGAGGAGTACACGTATGGAACAAGAAAAGTATGTCTTTTCCATAGATTGGGCTGGACGACCGTTAACCGTTGAAATCGGTCAACTTGCAAAACAAGCAAACGGTGCCGTTTTAGTCCGCTATGGTGATACGGTTGTCTTATCAACAGCAACTGCATCAAAAGAAGCAAAAGATGTCGACTTTTTCCCATTAACGGTTAACTACGAAGAGCGTTTATACGCGGTTGGAAAAATTCCTGGAGGATTCATTAAACGGGAAGGTCGTCCGAGTGAAAAGGCGATTCTGACAAGCCGGTTAATCGACCGTCCGATTCGTCCGTTATTCGCTGAAGGTTTCCGTAATGAAGTTCAAGTCGTTAGTATGGTTATGAGTGTTGATCAAGATTGCTCACCAGAAATGGCCGCAATGTTCGGGTCATCATTGGCTCTTTGTGTGTCTGATATTCCGTTTGAAGGTCCGATTGCGGGTGTAATTGTCGGACGAGTAAACGGAAAATATGTGATCAATCCAACGATTGAGCAACTCGAAAAAAGCGATATGCACTTAACAGTTGCTGGAACGAAAGACGCGATCAATATGGTCGAAGCAGGAGCAGATGAAGTTCCTGAAGAAGATATGTTAGAAGCTATCATGTTTGGACATGAAGAAATTAAACGTCTCATTGAATTCCAGCAACAAATTACGGATCAAATTGGAAAAGAAAAGATGGAAGTGGAGCTTTATGAAATTGATCCGGAATTAGAGAAACAAGTTCGCAAAATGTGCGAACAAGAAATGCTTCAAGCGATTCAAGTAGCGGAGAAGCATGCTCGTGAAGAAGCAATTCAACAAGTGAAAGATCAAGTTGTTGAAAAATTTGAGAAAAACGAAGAAAACGACGAAAAAGTAATTAAACAAGTAAAAGAAATTCTCGACAAGCTTGTAAAAGAAGAAGTTCGTCGATTAATTACTGAAGAGAAAATACGGCCTGATGGACGTAAAATTGATGAAATTCGTCCGTTATCTTCTGCAGTTGGCTTACTACCGCGTACACATGGTTCCGGTTTATTTACGCGCGGTCAAACACAAGCTTTAAGCGTATGTACATTAGGGGCACTTGGAGATGTACAAATACTTGATGGACTTGGTATTGAAGAATCGAAACGGTTCATGCATCATTATAACTTCCCGCCATTTAGTGTTGGGGAAACAGGACCAATGCGAGGACCAGGCCGTCGGGAAATTGGTCATGGTGCACTAGGAGAACGGGCATTAGAGCCTGTGATTCCAGATGAAAAAGAATTCCCATACACCATTCGTCTTGTTTCTGAAGTATTAGAATCCAACGGTTCTACTTCGCAAGCAAGTATATGTGCAAGTACGCTAGCCATGATGGATGCAGGTGTACCTATAAAAGCACCTGTTGCTGGGATCGCTATGGGTCTTGTAAAATCGGGTGATCATTACACCATTTTAACCGACATTCAAGGCATGGAAGACTTCTTAGGTGATATGGACTTTAAAGTAGCCGGTACTGCAAAAGGTGTTACGGCTTTACAAATGGATATTAAAATTAAAGGGCTCTCCCGTGAAATTTTAGAAGAAGCCCTGCAACAAGCGAAACGTGGCCGTATGCAAATTTTAGAACATATGTTAACGACAATTGCTGAACCACGAAAACAACTGTCTCCATATGCACCGAAAATTTTAACGATGACGATTAATCCAGAAAAAATTCGTGACGTCATTGGACCAAGCGGTAAGCAAATTAACAAAATTATCGAGGAAACCGGCGTAAAAATTGACATTGAACAAGATGGTACCATTTTTATTTCTTCCGTTAACGAAGAAATGAACAAAAAAGCGAAGCAAATTATTGAAGATATCGTAAAAGAAGTCGAAGTTGGTCAGATGTATTTAGGTAAAGTAAAACGCATTGAAAAATTCGGAGCATTTGTCGAAATCTTTAATGGTAAAGATGGTCTTGTCCATATTTCCGAATTAGCGGAAGAACGGGTCCGTCGTGTCGAGGACGTCGTCAAAATTGGTGACGAAATTTTAGTAAAAGTCCTTGATATTGATGCTCAGGGACGTGTCAACCTATCCCGTAAAGCAGCCATTAAAGAACAAAAAGAACAAGCGAACTAAAAAAGTCAGGGAAATGAAACCCTGGCTTTTTTATGTTCGCTCTGTTAATCGATACTGTTGATTGATACATTACACTTGTGGCGGACGCTTTCCGCGGGCAAGCTGCAAGCCGCTCCCCTCGCTACGCTCAAGTATGGTCTTGCCTGGCTTCTTGTTCCCGCGGGTGTCACCGCCGTGTGAATAACTTGCTAAAAATCAAAATAAAAATAACATAGCCTTTATATTAAAGAAATAAGGATTGCACTTTGAGCCATCACGGACGTTTACAGGTATACCTTGTCCTTTTCATACATATCTTTGTAAGTAGGTACCGCTTACTTTTTAAATGCGTTTATATAGATTGAAGAAAAAGGATGTGGAACATGTGAAAAGATGGCTCGTATACGGGATGATCTTTATTCTTTCATTTATCCTCGTACAAAATGAATGGACATCAACTTATATTGAAACATTAAAAAATAAGGCGATACACGTTTCAAAACAAGAAACCCCACTATATCAACAGATAAAAGAGAGAGCACCTAACTATGAAGCTGATCCTGAAGACGCTGTATTCGATCGTGTATGGAAGTTAATACCTGGGTATAACGGTGTAAAAGTAGACATTGAAGCTTCCTATAAAAAAATGAAAAAGAAAAACGAATTTAATGAACAATTACTTGTCTATCATCAAGTCCCGCCCAAAGTTCATTTAGACGATTTACAACCAGCGCCTATTTACAAAGGAAATCCGAATAAGCCGATGGTAAGCTTTATCGTCAACGTGGCATGGGGAAACGAACATATACCAAAAATGCTGGAAATTTTTAAAAAGCATGACGTGCTTGCCACCTTTTTCTTAGAAGGACGATGGGTCAAAAATAATCCAGAATTAGCGAAAACGATTGCTGCAAATGGACATGAATTAGGAAATCATTCCTATTCTCACCCCGATATGAGCCGGTTACCAAGTGTCAAAATCAGGGAAGAACTAGAAAAAACAAATGAATTGATTAAAGGAATAACTGGAACAGAAGTCAAATGGTTCGCCCCACCAAGTGGAAGTTTTCGAGAAGAAACGATTCTTATCGCCCATGAAATGAAGATGAAAACCATTATGTGGAGCGTCGATACGGTTGATTGGAAAAAACCACCCCCTTCCGTTATTATTGAAAGGGTAACATCTAAAATTCATCCTGGAGCCATTGTATTAATGCACCCGACTCAATCGACTGTGGACGCATTAGATGCTTTACTCCAAGCGATGAAAACGAAAAATTTTAAAGTAGGAACCATTTCCGAATTGTTAAGTGAAAAGAGAATAATGAATCGACAGGAAGCTTCTGTACAATAATGGCCCTTTCATGCTACACTCATTAAAGTTGACAATCTATTTTGAAGTTGGACTGTTGGACAGGAGGAATTTTTTTTGATCAAGAAATATACGTGTCAAAATGGAGTAAGAATCATTCTCGAACAAATTCCTACCGTTCGATCCGTAGCGATTGGAATATGGGTCGGCACTGGATCGAGAAATGAAACACCAAAAAATAACGGGATTTCCCATTTTCTTGAGCACATGTTTTTTAAAGGGACGACTTCAAGAAATGCCCGTGAAATAGCAGAGGCGTTTGATTCGATTGGAGGGCAAGTAAATGCGTTCACCTCCAAAGAATATACATGTTATTATGCGAAAGTGTTAGATAACCATGCTTCCTATGCGTTATCTGTTCTTGCGGATATGTTCTTCCATTCCACGTTTGATGAAGAAGAATTGGAGAAAGAAAAAAATGTTGTTTTAGAAGAAATTAAAATGTATGAAGATACCCCTGATGACATCGTTCATGATTTATTAAGCCAAGCCGTATATAAAAAACATCCTTTAGGTTATCCAATTTTAGGAACAGAAGAAACATTAATGACGTTTACAGGAGATACGCTTCGGGAATATATGCATAACCATTACACTCCGGATCGCGTCGTTATTTCCGTAGCGGGAAATGTCGATGAAACGTTTATTAAAGAAGTCGAAAAATGGTTCGGTTCTTATGAAGGTGGGAAGCGTTCTGAGGAAGAAGAACAACCAGTTTTCCATTCCAACCACCTGTCTCGTAAAAAAGACACCGAACAAGCCCATTTATGTATTGGCTACGAAGGTTTGCCATTAGGGGATAAAGATATTTATAGCTTTATTATTTTAAATAATATTTTAGGTGGCAGTATGTCCTCACGATTGTTCCAAGAAGTACGTGAACAACGTGGATTAGCCTATTCTGTATTTTCCTACCATACTTCCTATTTGGATCACGGGATGTTAACGATTTACGGAGGAACGGGTGCAAATCAACTAGATGCTTTATACGAAACCATTCAAACGACATTAGCCTCAATGAAAGAAACGGGCATTACGACGAAAGAACTGCAAAATAGTAAAGAACAGCTAAAAGGTAGCTTAATGTTAAGTTTAGAAAGTACGAATAGCCGAATGAGTCGTAACGGGAAAAACGAATTATTGCTAAGAAAACATCGGACATTAGATGAAATTGTAGAATCGATTGATCGAGTATCTCTAGAGTCGGTGAATCGAGTGATCGAACGGGTATTTACCGACCAATTTGCTGTTGCTCTTATTAGCCCAGATGGTCAATTACCAACAACGTTATCCTAATTTTCGGTCGAGCTTTTTGCTCGGCCTATTTTTTTAAAAGAGACTTCTAAAACCATCTTAACGACCTTATACATGTATTAGAGAAGGAGGGAGAGTGGCTCTCTATGCTACTTTAAACAAAGGGGAGAAAACATTTGCGACTAAGTGAATTAAGTGGTAAAGAGATTGTTGATTTAAATCGTGCGGAACGACTTGGTGTATTAGGTCAAACAGATTTTGAAATTAATACGACGACAGGGCAAATTGAGGCATTAATCATTCCAACAGGGAAATGGTTTGGTATGAAAAGAAACGGTAGTGAAATTCGCGTTCCATGGAAACAAGTACGTACGATTGGAACCGATATGATTATTCTCGATATCGCTGAGGAGTGAATATGAGGCTTTTAAAATAATCGGTTGATTAAAACGCTCGAATAAGGCTTCGAGCGTTTTTTCTTTCTCTAGTCATCCATGTGGCACACTTTAAAAAATCCCCCAAGTACCAAACTCTCCAAAAATAAAGTACCAATTATATCGAAAAACCTCCTCAAGTAAAGGTAATCCTCATTAAAAATTTACTCTACTCAAACCTTCCGGGAAGATTCCCGCATTAACAATTCACCTATTCGTCTATCGATTCATAAACTGTTGAAGTGATAACTCCCTCATCTTTCTTTAAAGAAGGTGAAAAACATTGATGTTAACAGGAATGCATATCGCCTGTATAGGCGGTGATGCGAGACAACTAGAAATCATTCGAAAGCTAACCGAACTGGATGCAAAGCTTGTTCTTGTAGGTTTTGAGCAATTGGATCATGCGTTTACAGGTGCGGTAAAAGAAGAGTTTGAAGACTTAGATCCTTCCCAATTAGATGCCATTATTTTACCAGTACCAGGAACGAGTTTAGAAGGCCAAGTAGAAACAATCTTTTCAAATAAAAAAGTACATTTAACTGAAAAATGGTTAAGCCAAACACCAACACACTGTGTTATTTATTCCGGAATTAGCAACTCGTACTTAGATCATATTACGAGTCAAGCAAATCGAAAACTCGTTCAATTGTTTGAAAGAGATGATGTAGCGATTTATAACTCCATCCCAACTGTCGAAGGCACGATCATGATGGCGATTCAGCATACTGATTTTACCATTCACGGTTCGAACGTGGTGGTGCTTGGTCTCGGACGTGTGGGTATGAGTGTGGCTAGAGTTTTTCATCATTTAGGTTCGAAAGTAAAAGTAGGAGCCAGAAGAAGTGAACACATTGCTCGGATTACAGAAATGGGATTATACCCATTTTATCTTCATGACTTAGAAAAAGAAGTTCATGATGTTGATATTGTCATTAATACCATTCCACACTTAGTCGTGACAGCATCCATTATTGCGAAAATGCCATCACACACGCTCATTATCGATTTAGCATCAAAACCTGGTGGGACTGATTTTCGTTATGCCGAAAAACGAGGAATAAAAGCTTTATTGGCCCCAGGGCTACCGGGCATTGTGGCGCCGAAAACAGCCGGGAAAATACTGGCGACCGTTATTGCGAAGTTACTTTACGAAGAATATTCACAAAGAAAGGAGAATCCATAAATGGAGGTAAAGGGGAAACGTATTGGGTTCGGATTAACGGGCTCTCATTGTACGTATGATGCTGTGTATCCTCAAATTGAAGCACTTGTAAAAGCAGGTGCAGACGTTGTCCCTATTGTTACAGCTACGGTACAACAAACGGAAACAAGATTCGGTAAAGGGGAAGATTGGATCGAACGGATTGAAAATTTAACCGGAAAAAAAGTCATTCAATCCATTGTTGACGCCGAACCACTTGGGCCCAAAATGCCATTAGATTGTATGGTTATAGCGCCATTAACCGGGAATTCGATGAGTAAGCTAGCCAATGCCTTGACCGATTCACCTGTTTTAATGGCCGCAAAAGCTACGTTGCGCAATCATCACCCTGTGGTTGTTGGAATTTCCACAAACGATGCTCTCGGTCTAAATGGAGTGAATCTCATGCGTTTAATGGCTACGAAAAACATTTATTTTATTCCATTTGGGCAAGACCATCCGTTTAAAAAACCGAATTCCATGGTAGCCGATATGAACAAATTACTTCCAACCGTAGAGGCAGCGCTAGAAGGAAAACAACTGCAACCAGTTATTATTGAACGGTATCAAGGCTAAATCCCACATCTACGGAATATTTTTTTTCTACTTCTCTATTAAAAAGAATATGTTACAATAACGATATTAAAAAGAATATTTATTCGGTCGTATTCCATCTGTTATAGACGGAATAGTTGTGGAAGGAGTAAGGAAATATGGAAAAATTAAAAGGCTATCATGTTGCGGTCGTAGGTGCGACTGGTGCGGTTGGTCAACAAATGATTCAGACGCTTGAAAAACGTCAGTTTCCAATTGAAAAAATTACACTTCTCTCGTCTGCCCGTTCAGCAGGGAAAAAAGTGCTGTTTCGAGGAGAAGAGGTAACGGTTCAAGAAGCAACACCAGAGAGTTTTGAAGGTGTAGATATTGCGTTATTTAGTGCGGGAGGTTCTGTTTCTAAAGCATTAGCTCCTGAAGCAGTAAAACGAGGTGCTATTGTTATTGATAACACGAGTGCCTTCCGTATGGATCCTGAAGTGCCATTAGTCGTACCAGAAGTGAACGAAAGCGATTTACATGAACATAAAGGAATTATCGCTAATCCAAACTGTTCAACGATTCAAATGGTTGTAGCATTAGAACCAATTCGTAAAGCTTTTGGACTGAAAAAAGTTATCGTATCGACGTATCAAGCAGTTTCTGGTGCGGGCGCGGTTGCCATAGATGAATTAAAAGAACAAACGAAAGCCATTTTAAATGGAGAGCCATTTGAACCAAAAGTGTTACCAGTAAAAGGCGATGAAAAGCATTATCAAATTGCCTTTAATGCGATTCCTCAAATTGATAAATTCCAAGACAATGGCTTTACGTTCGAAGAAATGAAAATGATTAATGAAACGAAAAAAATTATGCATATGCCAGACTTAAAAGTAGCGGCAACTTGTGTTAGACTCCCTGTTGTGACAGGCCACTCTGAATCTGTCTATATTGAAGTTGAACAAGAGGGGATCTCTGTAAGCGACTTGCACCAACTGTTAAGGGATGCACCAGGGGTAGTCTTGCAAGATAATCCAGCTGAACAAATTTATCCGATGCCTGCAGATTGTGTCGGAAAAAATGAAGTATTTGTTGGACGTATTCGAAAAGACTTAGATGAAGAAAAAGGATTCCATTTATGGATTGTATCCGATAATCTGTTAAAAGGTGCGGCATGGAACTCCGTGCAAATTGCAGAAAGCTTAATAAAGTTAGGATTAGTAAAATAATTGATTGAACCTCCACTTTATAAGAAACAATGGCTAGAGGTGTTTTTATGAAAATTATAGTCCAAAAGTTTGGCGGTACGTCTGTTCGCAATGAACAGGGCCGCCAAATGGCTCGTAAACATGTTGAAACAGCATTGAAAGACGGCTATAAAGTAGTAGTCGTCGTTTCTGCGATGGGACGCAAAGGAGAGCCGTACGCAACCGACACCCTTTTATCGCTTGTCGGTGGAACCGAAGCACTGATTAGTAAACGGGAACTCGATTTACTCATGTCTTGTGGCGAAGTCATTTCAAGCGTTGTTTTTTCCAATATGCTGCTAAGTCATGGGATTCGAGCAACGGCTCTTACAGGTGCTCAAGCTGGTTTTCGAACCAATAATGACCATACGAACGCTAAAATTATTGAGATGAAATGTGAACGATTATTGAAAGAACTAGAGTCTTACGATGTCGTAGTCGTCGCTGGGTTCCAAGGAGTTGGAAAAAATGGAGATATCACTACGATTGGAAGAGGAGGTAGTGATACTTCGGCAGCGGCGTTAGGGGCAGCATTGAACGCAGAATGGATCGATATCTTTACGGATGTCGAAGGGATTATGACGGCTGATCCACGAATCGCCGAAAAAGCGCGTCCCCTTTCTGTTGTGACGTACAATGAAGTATGTAACATGGCGTATCAAGGGGCTAAAGTTATTCATCCACGTGCGGTCGAAATTGCGATGCAAGCGAAGATTCCGATTCGTATCCGTTCGACGTATTCCGATGGACTTGGTACGCTTGTCACCTCATTAAATAAGCAAAAACAAGGGACAGATGTTCGAGAGCGGACAGTTACTGGAATTGCACATGTAAGCAACATCTCCCAAATTAAAGTATCGGCCAAAAAAGACCAATACAATCTTCAATCAGAAGTATTCAAGGCGATGGCGAATGAACATATAAGTGTCGATTTCATCAATATTTCACCAACAGGAGTTGTTTATACGGTTTCTGAAGATATTACGGATCGGGCGATTGAAATTTTACAAAAATTAGGTTATGAGCCGGAAGTGGAGCGCCATTGTGCGAAAGTATCCGTTGTTGGAGCAGGAATTGCTGGTGTTCCAGGAATTACATCCAAAATTGTAACAGCGTTATCAGACCGAGGCATTCGTATTTTACAGTCGGCAGATAGTCATACAACGATATGGGTATTAGTAAAAGAAAGTGATTTAGTAGAAGCAGTAAACGCCTTACACGATGCATTTCAATTACAAGAAGACACCTTTGAATTAGAGCAAATGGAGTAGAGGTGAAATAATGATGGTTCAATTTGGACGTATCTCGACAGCAATGGTGACCCCATTCGATCGTCGAGGAAATATTGACTTTCAAAAGACGACGCAACTTGTAGAATATTTAATTAACAATGGCTCCGATTCGTTAGTCGTTGCTGGAACGACAGGTGAATCACCAACTTTATCAACTGAAGAAAAAATCGCCTTGTTCCGACATGTTGTGAAAGTGGTCGATGGCCGAGTGCCGGTTATCGCGGGAACAGGAAGCAACAATACTCGTCAAACGATCGAATTAACGAAAAAAGCGGAAGAAACAGGCGTAGACGCAATCATGCTTGTTACGCCGTATTATAATAAACCAAATCAAAGAGGGTTATTCGAACATTTTCGCTCCGTTGCTGAAGCCACGACCTTACCTATCATGCTGTATAATGTTCCAGGACGAACGGTTACGAATCTAGCACCAGAGACGATTATTGAGCTAGCGAAAATCGACAATATCGTGGCGGTTAAAGAAGCAAGCGGCAACTTAGATGCGATGACGGAAATTATTGCTAATACGGATGATCATTTTGTGTTGTATAGTGGTGATGATGGCTTAACATTACCAGTTCTGTCCATAGGTGGAGTGGGTATCGTCTCAGTGGCTTCACATATCATTGGAAATGAAATGCAAGAAATGATTCAACTATTTTTACAAGGGAAGGCAATTGAAGCAGCTAAAATGCACCAAAAGCTACTTCCATTAATGAGAGGTTTATTCGCTGCCCCAAGTCCTACACCAGTAAAAACAGCGCTCCAAATTAAAGGTCTCGACGTTGGTTCCGTGCGCTTACCACTCGTCCCGTTAACGGAAGAAGAAAGAGTGACATTAACGAACTTGTTACAAAATTATTAATGGGGAAAGCTATCGCCATGGTTGGTGATAGCTTCCTCTTTTTTTTTCACGAGAAAAAAATCATTAGTTAATTTTGGTTGTACATCATTTTTATCATCAAGTATAATAAACTTAACTCGCCTTGATCGGGGATTTCTACATAGGAGGAAACAAAAATTGAATACACGAACGAACGAAAGCATCAAAATTATTCCACTTGGAGGAATGGGAGAAGTAGGAAAAAACATGTACGTGGTGGAAATAGACCACGAAATGTTTATTGTTGATGCGGGTATAAAGATTCCAGAGGACGAAATGTTTGGAATCGATTTAGTCATTCCTGATATTACTTATTTGGAAGAGCAGAAACACCGCATTAAAGGCATTTTTTTAACACACGGTCATGAAGATGCCATCGGAGCTTTATCTTACGTCCTGAGGAAAATTAAAGCGCCAGTGTACGGGACAAAATTAACAGTCGCTTTAGCCAAAGAAAAATTAAAAGAACAAGAATACCGTGGAGAGGCTAAGTTTTATACGATTCATTCCAAAACGCGACTTCATTTTGATACCGTGGACGTTTCATTCTTCCGCACGACCCATACAATACCTGATTCGGTCGGTGTTTGCTTCCATACGTCTGAAGGAGCCATTGTCGTTACGGGAGATTTTAAATTTGACCAAGGAGCGGCTCCGTTATATCAAGCAGACATAGGGAAAATGGCGAAAATCGGAGAAGAAGGGGTACTTTGTTTGTTATCTGATAGTACAGAAGCGGAAAGACCGGGCTATTCGACGTCGGATGCGGCCATTGCCCGTGAAATGTCGGATGCCTTCCACTCAGCAAAAGGGCGAATCATTGTCGCTTCGTATGCAGCGAATTTAAACCGCATCCAACAAGTGTTAGATGCAGCGTATGAAAATTATCGTAAAGTCGCGTTTGTAGGAAAAAGCATTAAACGAGTATTTGATATTGCTCATCAGCTCGGATATTTAAGCGTTCATGAAGATACGATTATTCCAATCCAAGACATTGATCAATATCCAGATGATGAAATTGCGCTGTTAACAACAGGGTCTCACGGTGAACCTTTAGAAGCATTACAAAAAATGGCGAAACAATCGCATAAACAAGTGAATATTAAGCAAGGTGACACCGTTTTAATTACCGCAACACCAACACCAAATATGGAGTTAGCGATGTATAAAACGGTCGATATGTTGTATCGGGCGGGAGCAATGGTTATTATGAACTCTCGGAAAGCGTATGCTTCAGGACACGGTAGCCAAGAAGAACTAAAAATGATGATTAACTTAATGAAACCAAAATTTTTCATCCCGATTCAAGGTGAATATCGTATGTTAAAAGCCCATGCGAAGTTGGCTCAATCAGTAGGGGTGAAAAAAGAACATATTTATATCCCAGATAAAGGAGAAATCGTTGAAATTCGTAATGGTACTATTCGACCAGGTGGCCGTGTACCTGCAGGCAACGTGTTAATTGATGGTATTGGTGTAGGCGATGTGGGGAACATTGTATTGCGTGACCGAAAATTACTTTCAGAAGACGGTATTTTTATTGTGGTTGTTACATTGAATAAGAAAGAGAAGAAAATTGCTTCAGGACCGGAAATCATTTCGCGTGGGTTTGTCTATGTTCGTGAATCCGAACATTTAATGGAAGAATCGATCAGTTTAGTAAAAGGGATTGTAGAACGGAACCTGTCCAAAGAATCCTTTGAATGGTCGAATATTAAACAAGAAATCCGTGATTCGTTAAATCAATATTTGTTTGATCAAACGAAACGAAGACCAATGATATTACCAATTATTATGGAAATATAATGGTGTAGGATGCTCTTAATGTTGAGCATCCTTTTTTATTGACCTGTATGATTCCCAAAGGAGAGCGAATACTAAACGGTAGGAAGAAAAAGCAATTGCCTCAAACAAAAGGAGGAATTGCAAGAAAGGGGATTTCTAATATGAATCACCAGTGGGAAGCACAGCAAGAATCACCATCGAAAGAAGAAAAGAAATCGGAGCTTGTAGAAAAAATTCAACAGCTGGGTGCCACAAATGTACCCCAGTTATCTCCAGAGACGAATATCCATTGCTTAACAATTGTTGGACAAATTGAAGGACATATGCAGCTTCCACCTCAAAATAAAACAACCAAATATGAGCATATTATTCCGCAGCTTGTCGCCATTGAGCAAAACCCAAAAATTGAAGGATTACTCGTTGTGTTAAACACGGTAGGTGGAGACGTTGAAGCCGGTTTAGCTATTTCTGAGATGCTCGCCTCCCTTTCAAAGCCAACGGTCTCCATTGTGCTAGGGGGAGGACATTCCATTGGGGTGCCGATTGCGGTCTCGTGTGATTATTCTTTTATTGCCGAAACAGCGACGATGACCATTCACCCGATACGCTTAACAGGATTAGTCATTGGAGTTCCCCAAACGTTTGAATATTTAGATAAGATGCAAGAGAGAGTGGTACGTTTTGTCGTCAAACATTCCAAAATTTCAGAGGAAACATTTAAAGATTTAATGTTTGCGAAAGGAAATCTAACTAGGGACATTGGAACAAATGTCGTTGGCGCTGACGCAGTGAAATTCGGATTAATTGATGAAGTAGGTGGAATTGGAATGGCCATGAATAAACTCAACGAACTTATTGAAATAAACAAAAAGGAAGGGATGGTTCAATGATTCTTCATACGACCGTTCCATACGAATTAATGTTTCCATTACCAACGAACGAATATTACAAGCAAAAGCTCGTCACCTTTCAAGGAATTCCGATGATTGTAGAAAAAGAACAGGAGCGTTATCGCATCGTTCGTATATTAAGCAGCAATCCCTTTCATTACATGATGGAACAATATACACCTGGGCAATATATTTCATTAAATTAAAGGGAAACGTTTCCTGAACAAATGTTCTGTGATATAATAAGGAATACATGAATAGCAGCCGATGAGGGCTGCTTTCTTCATTCTAAAGGAAAAAAGGCATAGTAATAGGTGATAAAATGTCAAAGAAGAAGAAGCGGTCGAAGAAGCAAATAGATATGAAACGGACAATTCAATTTGAAATTATCGGATTATTATTGATGGCTATTAGCACGATTTCTATTGTACAACTAGGTGCCGTAGGTCATGCAGTAGTTTACTTTTTTCGTTTTTTCTTAGGAGAATGGTACATGGTGGGCTTAATTGGCATGTTTGCTATAGCAGGGTATTTGATGATTGAACGAAAAGTACCATTCTTATTCCACCGAAAGCTAGTTGGAACGTACATTATTCTTTTAAGTATGTTACTTTTAAGTCATGTGAAGCTGTTCGAATTGTTGTCTAATCATGGTGCAATCAAGAATCCTAGTGTCATAACAAATACGTGGGAATTATTTTGGCAAGAAGTGAAAGGAGAAACGTCAACCTCCGATTTAGGAGGGGGAATGGTTGGTGCGATTTGTTTTGCCGTAGCCTATGTATTGTTTGATACAAGTGGAACGGTCCTATTTTCCTTTGTTCTTATGATGGTCGGGGCCATTCTGATTACAGGGAAGTCGTTTGGTGAGTGGATTGGAAAAATTGGTGGAAAACTTTTCTCCTTTTTCACAAATCAATGGTCTGCTTTTAAACAAGATATGAAGCAATGGACAGAAAAACAAGCGCATAAGCAGAAAACAAAAAAACAACAAAAGGAACAATCTAGTAATGAACCAGCTGAAGATGGGGAACCTTCCGAGGAACAATTGACGATTGAAACGTCAGAGCCGATTATCTCAAGCTTTACTGAAAAAGTGTATGATGTTGAACAAGAAAATAGAGAAGCGGTTGAAGCTCAATCTTCATCGAGTGATAATAGGAAAACGACAATCAAAGAAGACCAAAAAGAAACAGAAGAAGAAGCTGTGGCACCAATGACCTTTGCAGAGGTAGAAAATGAAGATTATCAATTACCGCCACTTCATTTATTAAAACGACCGAAAAAAGCGGATCAATCAAGTGAATATGAATTAATTCATGCCAATGCCGCTAAACTCGAACGAACGTTCCAAAGCTTTGGGGTAAAAGCACGGGTGACCCAAGTTCATCTTGGCCCTGCCGTAACGAAATACGAAGTTCATCCAGATGTCGGAGTAAAAGTTAGTAAAATTGTGAGTTTAAGTGACGATTTAGCTTTAGCGTTAGCGGCAAAAGACATTCGTATTGAAGCTCCAATCCCTGGAAAATCGGCTATTGGTATTGAGGTGCCAAACTCAGAAGTGGCAGTAGTATCATTGCGAGAAGTGTTAGAATCGAAAGAAAACGATAAACCTGATGCGAAATTATTAATCGGACTTGGACGAGATATTACTGGAGAAGCGGTATTAGCCGAATTAAATAAAATGCCCCATTTATTAGTGGCAGGTGCAACAGGAAGTGGAAAAAGTGTTTGTATTAATGGAATTATTACAAGCATTTTAATGAGAGCGAAACCTCATGAAGTAAAGTTAATGATGATTGACCCGAAAATGGTTGAGCTTAATGTATATAACGGTATTCCACATTTATTAGCGCCAGTAGTGACCGATGCGAAAAAAGCATCCCAAGCATTAAAAAAAGTCGTTAGTGAAATGGAACGCCGCTACGAATTGTTTTCCCATACGGGTACGAGAAATATTGAAGGGTATAATGAGTTTGTGAAACGCCATAATTTAGAGACAGGTGAAAAACAACCACTGTTACCATATATTGTTGTCATTGTTGATGAGCTGGCAGACTTAATGATGGTTGCTTCCAATGATGTAGAAGATTCTATTACTCGGTTAGCCCAAATGGCAAGAGCGGCTGGTATTCATCTTATTATTGCGACACAACGACCATCCGTGGATGTCATCACAGGCGTCATTAAGGCTAATATTCCTTCACGTATTGCTTTTGCGGTATCGTCCCAAACGGACTCACGTACAATTTTGGACATGGGCGGAGCGGAAAAACTGTTAGGACGTGGTGATATGCTGTTCTTACCAGTTGGGGCATCGAAACCGATTCGTGTTCAAGGAGCTTTTCTGTCCGATGAAGAAGTAGAAGAAGTGGTAAACTTTGTTATCTCACAACAGAAGGCCCAATACCAAGAAGAAATGATTCCTGACGATCAACCAGATGCAACGGAAGACGTGGACGACGACTTATATGAAGAAGCTGTCCAATTAGTTGCTGAAATGCAAACAGCTTCCGTATCTATGCTTCAACGCCGATTCCGAATCGGTTATACACGAGCGGCTCGGCTGATTGATGAAATGGAAGCAAGAGGGATTGTCGGACCATATGAAGGAAGTAAGCCTCGAGCAGTATTAATTCCTAAACCATCAGAGGAACAAACATCATAAAAATGAATGTAAAAAATACAGGGGAACGACCCCTGTATTTTTTTAATAATAAAAGGTTAGATGTCTGACAACAACGAAATATGTTATACTATTAAAAACGCTTACATTACCATGTGAAAAAATCACTAAACGGTTTACTTTTTGAAACAAGAATAAAATTTGACAAAAAATACTAATTATATCCAGTATTGTAACCGTTTTATTACCTTTATTTAGGTAAAATGACAAACTGAAAATTTTGATTATTTTTTATTTGTATTTTTTCGACAAAATTGCACAATTTCTATTTATTTATTCGAAAAAAAATGATATATTAATTCTCGATTAGTAGGAATGAAATCAGAGGTCTGATGTCTTAAGAAAGTTTGGTGGTGGTTCCAGTCATGAGTATTAAAACAGATAACAGACATTTATACTTACAAGTCATTGACAAGTTAAAAAAAGATATTGAAGCAGGGGTGTACAAGGAAAAAGAAAAGCTTCCTTCTGAATTCGACCTTTCGAAGCAACTGGGTGTAAGTCGCGCGACATTACGTGAGGCTTTACGAATTTTGGAGGAAGAAAATGTGATTATCCGACGTCATGGTGTAGGGACATTTGTCAACTCCAAACCCTTGTTTTCATCAGGGATTGAGCAACTAAATAGCGTTACGAACATGATCAAGCAAGCAGGAATGGAACCAGGTACCATCTTCTTAAGTTCAACCACCCAAGGTGCCACAGAAGAGGATGTTCGCCGGTTTTCCTGTGACTTGGACGATGAGTTCGTCTTAATTGAGCGTGTTCGAACGGCTAACGGTGATCCAGTCGTCTATTGTTTAGACAAAATCCCTAAAAAAGTGTTTCCAGAAAATTTTACACATAAAGACGGCTCCATTTTTAACATGTTAGAGAATGAAGGGGACCGTAAAATTACACATGCCGTTGCCCAAATCGAACCGCTTGGGTATCACGAGAAAATTTCTCCGATTTTAGAATGTGAACCGGAGACGGCTTTGCTTGTACTTAAGCAGCTACACTATGATGAAATGGATGAGCCGATCCTCTATTCTGTGAACTATTTTCGGGCGGACAAGTTCAGCTTCCATGTTCTTAGAAAGAGGGTATTTTAATCGGACCGAATCCATTTCTACTAATTACTTTTAAAATAGGGGGTACAATTACATGAAAAAGCGTAAATTTGGACTAGCACTTTCACTTGTTCTTGCAGCTGGAACTCTTTTAGGCGCATGCGGAACGAAAGATGGAGAGACTGGAGCTGGAAACAAAGAAGACACATTCTCTGTAGCGATGGTTACGGACGTTGGAGGCGTGGATGATAAATCCTTCAACCAGTCCGCATGGGAAGGATTACAAAAATTCGGTGCAGACAATGGTCTTGAAAAAGGTAAAGGTGGATATTATTACTTACAATCTGCAAGTGATGCGGATTATAAAACAAACTTAAATAAATTAGTACGCGATAACTTTGATTTAATTTACGGTATTGGTTTCTTAATGACTGATGCGATTTCCGAAATTGCAGACCAAAAACCTGAAGCTCATTTCGCGATTGTTGACTCTGTTGTTGAAAAACCAAACGTAGCAAGCATTACTTTTAAAGAGCACGAAGGTTCATTCCTTGTAGGTGTTGTTGCTGGATTAACGACAAAAACAAACAAAATTGGTTTCGTTGGTGGTATGGAAATTCCATTAATTGAAAAATTCGAAAGCGGATTCCTCGCTGGTGTAAAAGCTGTAAACCCTGAAGCAACTGTTGATGTACAATATGCAGGAGCGTTCGACCAAGCGGACAAAGGTAAAGCGATTGCATCAAGCATGTATGCGAATGGAATCGACGTTATTTACCATGCGGCAGGAGCAACTGGTAACGGTGTTTTCTCTGAAGCAAAAGACTTAAAAACAAAAGATCCGAACCGTGAGATTTGGGTAATTGGTGTTGACAAAGACCAAGCGCCTGAAGGTGTTGTAACAGTTAATGACACAACATACAACGTAACATTAACTTCGATGGTTAAACGTGTTGACGTAGCTGTTTATGATTTAGCTACGAAAGCAATGAACGGAGAATTCCCTGGTGGAGAGGTAATCGAATACGGTCTTGACCAAGATGGTGTTGGTATTGCTCCAACTCAAGACAACATTTCAGAAGAGGTACTAACTGAAGTTGAAAGCTGGAAACAAAAAATCATTAACGGAGAAATTCAAGTTCCGAAAACTCGTGAAGAGTATAAAGAATTTGAAGCTTCTTTATAAGAAAAATATGGAACTGAATAAAAGGCTAGTGTAAGCTAGCCTTTTTATTCGCCATAAAACCATCAAATGAAAAGCTACAAAAGACGGGCTGTAGCTTTTCATTTGATGATTTTATCATGCCCATGCAAGGAGTGAAATTCGAGTGGAATATGTAATTGAGATGCTCAATATCCGCAAAGAGTTTGGGAATTTTGTGGCGAATGATAATATTACGCTCCAAGTTAAACAAGGAGAAATTCATGCGCTTTTAGGTGAAAACGGTGCTGGTAAATCGACATTAATGAACGTTCTTTTCGGCTTGTACCAGCCAGAAGCAGGCGAAATTCGCGTTAAAGGGAAATCGGTAAAGATTACCGATCCTAATGTCGCTAATGAATTAGGAATTGGAATGGTTCATCAGCATTTTATGCTTGTCGATACATTTACGGTAACTGAAAACATTATTTTAGGTAGTGAACCGACAAAAGGTGGAACAATCGATATAAAAAAGGCAGAACAAGAAGTTCGTGAGCTTTCTGAGCGATATGGATTAGCGGTTGATCCAACAGCGAAAATTGCTGATATTTCCGTTGGGATGCAGCAACGAGTTGAGATTTTAAAAACATTATACCGCGGGGCAGACATCTTAATTTTTGACGAACCGACAGCGGTGTTAACACCTCAAGAAATTCAAGAATTGATTCAAATTATGAAAGCCCTTGTAAAAGAAGGAAAGTCGATCATTTTAATCACACACAAACTGAAAGAAATTATGGAAGTGTGCGATCGCGTGACCGTTATTCGCCGTGGAAAGGGGATTGGTACGTTAAATGTATCGGATACAAACCCAACTGAATTAGCGGAATTAATGGTCGGTCGCCAAGTTCAATTTACAACGGACAAAGAACCTGCTAAGCCAAAGGACAATGTGCTTGAAATTAAAGATTTAGTTGTCAAAGACGCACGTGGAGTAACAACAGTAAATGAATTAAATTTAACCGTTCGTGCAGGAGAAATCGTTGGTATCGCTGGTGTTGACGGTAACGGTCAATCCGAACTTATCGAAGCCATCACGGGTTTACAAAAGGTGGAATCCGGTTCCATATTACTTAATGGAAAGGATATAACGAATTTACCGCCACGGAAAGTGACAGAAGCGGGGGTTGGTCATATCCCTCAAGACCGTCATAAACATGGTCTCGTACTCGATTTTCCGATTGGCGAAAACATGGTTTTGCAAACTTACTACAAAGAGCCTTACTCTAAAAATGGTATTTTAAATTTCAAAAACATCTATGAAAAAGCACGCCAGTTAATCAAAGAATTTGACGTACGGACACCTGATGAATATACAAAAGCGAGAGCGCTTTCCGGTGGTAACCAACAAAAAGCCATTATCGGCCGAGAGGTGGATCGCAATCCAGACTTACTAATTGCCGCCCAGCCCACACGTGGTTTAGACGTAGGGGCGATTGAATTTATACACAAACGACTCATTGAACAGCGAGATCAAGGAAAAGCCGTTCTTCTTGTGTCGTTTGAACTGGATGAAATTATGAATGTAAGTGACCGTATTGCCGTCATCTATGAAGGAAAAATTGTAGCCATTGTCGATCCAAAAGAAACGGATGAACAAGAACTAGGATTATTGATGGCTGGTAGTAAACGTAAGGAAGAAGGTGTTTCTTCATGAATGGAAGTCGATTCTCAGGAATATTCATCCCTGTTTTAGCCGTATTTTTAGGAATTTTAGTAGGATCAATTGTGATGTTAGTGAGTGGCTTTAACCCGATTGCAGGTTATTCCGCTTTATTATATGGGGCGTTTGGGGATAGCTATTATATTGGTGAAACGATTCGGCAAATGACGCCTTATATTTTAGCTGGACTTGCGGTTGCGTTTGCGTTTCGCACCGGCTTATTTAACATTGGTGTCGAAGGACAATTAATTGTTGGTTGGTTAGCTGCTGTTTGGGTTGGTGTTTCGTTTGAATTACCGAAAATCATTCATCTTCCATTAGCGATTTTAGCAGCGGCAGCAGCCGGAGCACTTTGGGCCTTTATCCCTGGATTTTTAAAAGCCCGTTTTAAAGTGCATGAAGTAATCGTGACAATCATGATGAACTATATTGCTCTACATGTTACAAACGCCATTATTCGTTCCGTATTATCTGATAAAGGGTTTAAATCTGAAACAATTTATCCAACCGCATCTTTACGCTCGTCGTTTTTAGAGTCCCTAACGGATTATTCAACGATGCACATGGGTATTTTAATCGCCTTATTAGGTGCAATGATCATGTGGTTTTTATTAGAAAAAACCACAAAAGGATACGAGTTACGTGCGGTTGGTTTTAACCAACATGCGTCTCAATACGCAGGAATGAACGTTAATCGTAATATCATGTTAGCAATGGTTATTTCAGGTGCTTTTGCTGGTGCAGCTGGTGCAATGGAAGGGCTCGGAACCTTTGAAAACATCTCTGTTAAAGGTGGATTTACCGGCGTTGGATTCGATGGAATCGCTGTTGCCTTACTTGGTGGTAATACTGCCATTGGTGTCGTGTTGTCTGCGTTATTGTTCGGTGCCTTAAAAGTTGGTGCACTCGAAATGCCGTCAAGTGCAGACGTTCCAACCGAACTGGTTGATATCATTATTGCACTGATTATTTTCTTCGTTGCGTCAAGTTACTTAATTCGTCTCATTTTAACTCGTTTGAAAAAGGAGGGAAAATAAGTGGACATTTTAAATGCTTTACAAATTATCGTTCCATCAGCAATCTTTTTCGCAGCTCCACTTATTTTCACTGCTCTTGGCGGTGTATTTAGTGAACGATCTGGTGTAGTAAACATTGGTTTAGAAGGATTAATGGTTATTGGTGCGTTTGTTGGGATTGTGTTTAACTTAACGTTTGCTGACCAACTTGGTAGTCTCACTCCGTGGATTGCCATGATAGCGGCAATGATGATTGGAGCTATTTTCTCATTAATGCATGCGGTAGCTTCCATTTCATTCCGTGCCGACCAAGTGGTTAGCGGTGTCGCCCTTAACTTCTTAGCCATTGGTTTAACGTTGTTTTTAGTCAAATTAATTTATGGAAAAGGGCAAACGGATCAAATTCAGGTTTATTTTAACAAAATTGATATCCCTCTATTAAGCGATATACCGCTAATCGGACCATTATTTTTCTCAAACGGATACATTCCTTCATACATTGCGATTGGATTAGCGTTTGTCGTATGGTTTGTCATATACAAAACTCCATTTGGATTACGTTTACGTTCTGTTGGTGAACATCCGATGGCGGCTGATACGATGGGGATCAATGTGACAAGAATGCGTTACGTCGCTGTAATGCTTAGTGGAGCTTTAGCCGGTGTTGGTGGTGCGGTATATGCAACGATTATCTCCCGTGACTTTACTCATGCAACGATTTCCGGACAAGGATTCATGGCGCTAGCGGCGATGATTTTTGGAAAATGGCATCCACTCGGCGCGATGGGCGCAGCATTATTCTTCGGATTTGCTCAAAGTTTAAGTATCGTTGGACAATCGGTTCCGTTCTTACAAGACGTTCCAACCGTCTACTTGTTAATTGCTCCATATGTGTTAACGATTTTAGCGTTGACAGGATTCATTGGCCGTGCAGACGCTCCGAAAGCATTAGGGGTTCCATACATTAAAGGAAAACGATAACTCGGTTAAGCTGGTAAAACCATGTTTTTACCAGCATTTTTTATTTTTGCTACAATGGATGAAAAAAGGAGGAATTTTTGTGTTAAAACAATTCCACATCACCACGAAAAAGAGAGATGAAATGGTAGAAATTACGGATATCGTTAGAGGCTACCTTCAATCGTTAAATGTTCAAGACGGCGCGGTCATTGTCTATTGTCCACATACAACGGCTGGCATTACGATAAATGAAAATGCCGATCCAGATGTAAAAAGAGATATGATGAATCGGTGGAATGATCTGATTGTGTGGAATCATCCGGAAGACAGGCACTTTGAAGGAAACACAGCGGCACATATGAAAGCAAGTTATGTCGGCGCCTCTCAACATGTCATTGTCTCAAATGGTGATTTATTACTAGGGACATGGCAAGGGATTTATTTTTGTGAATTTGATGGTCCACGAAATCGGACGTTTTATGTAAAAGTATTGAAATAAGGGTAAGAGTAAATAAAAGAGTTTTAAGCCCATTGGAATACAATCTTGGGTTTGTTCTTTGGGGTGTAATAGTAAACCTAATACTTTGTTTTTAGGCTCTACCCTGATATAACTGTGGATAACTTTTGCTGTTATTTAACTCATCGATGTGCCAATTTTTATTGGCATGGGTGTCTGTTAAACGATACTGTTGATTTTATACATTACGCTTGTGGCGGACGCTTTCCGCGGGCAAGCCACTTCCCTCGCTACGCTCAAGTATGGGTCTTGCGGCTTCTTGTTCCCGCTGGAGTCGTCGCCGTGAGAATAACTTGCTAAAAATCAACAATGACAGATAACATAGCCATTAAGAAAAAGAATTGTTTAAACGGTTGGCAAAAAGCCCCGAATATTTTCGGAGCTTTTTGTCATGTTAGTGTGGAATAAAGGGATTTTGGTAGGAAATAGGATTTTATTCGTGTTCCGTAACGATTTGCCAACGAATTCCGTATTTGTCTTCGACGCGCCCAAACATGGCCCCCCAAAATGCTTTTTCAAATGGCATGATCACTTTACCACCTTCGGAAAGTTTGGTAAACGCGTTACGAGCTTCCTCTTCTGTTGAAAATTCTAACGTTAAATCAAGAGCAGCTCCTCTTTCAACATCTTCTACCGCGTCCGCCATAAAGAACGTAATCCCTGCTGCTTGAAGTACAAGATGCATTACTTTGTCTTTCAATTCTTCCGGCATATTTGGTGCTTCAGCAAACGTCAAGACGTTTACAATTTCTCCGTTTAACGCTTGTGCATAAAATTCTGCTTGTTTACGTGCGTCTTCAGAGAATATGTAGGGATACAATTTAGCCATAACCTACACTCCTTTTTTTGAAAGTTCCCACAAATAGAGGGTTAATTAGATTATAGAACATACGTTCGATATTTTCAATACTTTTTTATTAATTAATTCCTTTTTGTATTTTTGTCAGTATTCTCTCTTTATTTGGAAAAATCCTTTCCAATTGAGGAACAAAATTGAAAACATACAATAAACAATGTATAGTTATAATACATTTACATAAAAATAAGTATGTATTTTTTTGTTTTCATTAGATACGCAAAGGAGGTTCGACATCATGGCGACCTTACGTGAACAAGTCTCGAAAAAAAATGGATACACGTTACATGTTTTATGTACTGACCAATTTAAAACAAATACAATCGTGTGGAAAATGAAGGCACCCTTGTCTCGAGAAACCGTTACATTAAGGGCATTGTTACCGCACGTGTTACAAAGTGGAACAAATAAGCTCCCTTCAACTACTGAGCTTCGTTCGTATTTAGATAATTTGTATGGGGCCAATTTATTCGTCGATTTAGCCAAAAAAGGGGAATACCATGTTATGACGTTCACCCTAGAAATCGCGAACGAAAAGTTTTTAAAAGATTCTACTCCGCTTTTAAAAAAGGGGATGGAGTTTATCACCGATTTGTTTTTCCACCCTCATACAGAAGATGGCGCCTTTCATCTGCAAACGGTTGAAAAGGAAAAACGGACATTAAAAAAACGTATTCAATCCGTATACGATGATAAAATGCGTTATTCAAGTGCTCGTTTAGTAGAAGAAATGTGTGAAACGGAACCTTATGCTCTGCAAGCGAACGGGGTTTTAGAAGATGTAGATGCCATTTGCGCTAAAACACTTTACGAATATTTTCAACAAGCGCTACAAAAGGATGAAATCGATGTTTACGTCATCGGAGATGTGCAACTAGATGAAGTTGAACAATATGCAGATGAGTTGATCTCGCTAAATGACCGGACACCAGAGCTAGTATCTCATACTTCGCCTCGTAATCGCTCAGAAGTAAAAATTGTGAAAGAACCGCAAGACGTTCAACAAGGGAAGTTAAATATCGGTTATCGGACCCATGTCACTTATCAAGATGAAGAGTATTTTGCATTGCAGCTTTTTAATGGAATTTTCGGCGGTTTTTCCCACTCCAAACTATTTATGAATGTAAGGGAAAAAGCAAGTCTGGCTTATTATGCAGCAAGTCGATTGGAGAGCCACAAAGGATTAATGATGGTTATGTCTGGAATCGACGTAAAAAACTTTGATCAGGCCGTTCAAATTATTGATGAACAATTACAAGCGATGAAAAAAGGGGAGTTTTCGGAAGCGGAACTCGAACAGACAAAGGCAGTTTTACAAAATCAAATTCTTGAAACAGTCGATACACCTAGAGGAATGGTAGAAATCCTTTACCATAATGTTGTCGCTCGGACCAATCGGTCACTTGATGAATGGATGGAACGGATTCATCAAACAACCAAAGAAGAGATTATCGATGTTGCACAACGAGTGGAAGTAGATACGATTTACTTTTTAACAAGTTTGGAGGGAGAACAAGCGTGAAACAAATCGTTTTTGATCAATTAAAAGAAACGTTATATTATGAGAAATTACCGAACGGTTTAGATGTGTATCTTCTCCCGAAAAAAGGCTTTAATAAAACTTTCGCTACATTTACGACGAAATATGGGTCGGTAGATAACTATTTTACTCCGTTAGGAAAAAACGAGTACGTGAAAGTACCTGATGGAATTGCTCATTTCTTAGAGCACAAACTGTTTGAAAAAGCCGATGGCGATGTGTTTCAACAATTTAGTCGGCAAGGAGCTTCTGCCAACGCATTTACTTCATTTACTCGAACGGCTTACTTATTTTCAAGTACGTCAAATGTGCGTGAGAATTTAGAGACGTTAATGGATTTCGTGCAAGATCCGTATTTTTCTGACCAATCAGTAGAAAAAGAAAAAGGCATTATTGGCCAAGAAATACGTATGTATGATGATAATCCCGACTGGCGGCTTTACTTCGGCTTAATTCAAAATATGTACCATCACCATCCAGTCAAAATTGATATTGCTGGAACGGTTGAATCGATTTCCCATATTACGAAAGAATTATTATATGAGTGCTACTATACCTTCTATCATCCGAAAAACATGCTGTTATTTGTCGTTGGGGCGATTGATCCGGATGAGACGATGGAGCAAATTCGTACGAATCAAGAAAAGAAAACCTTTAAAGGGAACGGAGACGTTGAGCGATATCAGGTGGATGAACCCGTTTCTGTAGCAGAAGCATCAAAAGAATTGCGAATGAACGTGCAAACACCGAAATGTTTAGTCGGAATAAAAGCGATTGACGTCCATCAATCAGGAAAAGAAATGTTAAAAAATGAATTAACGATTAATGTGATGTTAGATATGTTATTCGGAAAAAGTTCTCCAATTTATTTTGATCTATACGAAGAAGGTCTCATCGATGAAACGTTCTCCTACGATTATACCCAAGAAAACGGCTTCGGCTTTGCGATGGTCGGTGGAGATAGCGCACGTCCAGATGAATTAGTGAAAAAGCTGAAACAAGTGTTACTAGATGCGACGAACGGTAAATATTTATCTGAAGAAGGATTAGAGCGAACGAAAAAGAAAAAAATTGGTGGCTTATTACGAGCTCTCAACTCTCCTGAATTTATCGCCAACCAGTTTACACGATATGCGTTTAATGATATGAATTTATTTGATGTTGTCCCAACCCTCGAAGAAATTACGTTTGCCGACATTCAAGCGGTAACGAAGCGTTTTGTAGAAGAAGAGCGTATGACCGCATGTTATGTGTTACCAAAAAACGGAACTAGTTAAATCGCTGAATTGGTTCAGCGATTTTTTCTTGAGAAAGGATGAAAGAAAGTTATGAAATTTGCCTTAATCACAGGGGCGAGCGGTGGAATCGGTCAAGCAATTGCTATACAGCTAGCTCAGGAAGGGTGGAATTTATACCTACATTACCACTGTCAAAAGCATGTGATTGAAAAACTAACAGAACAATTAGCACCCTTTAAAGGAGAATATATTCCCGTTTGCGGGGATTTAAGTACAAAAGAAGGTGTATCACACGTTCTTAATCAATTGTTTACCGTTGATGCACTTGTCTATGCCGCTGGAAATGCACCGTACGGATTGCTTGTTGACATGGACGATGACACGATTGAACGTACGATTGAGCTACACGTTTTGAGCCCACTACGTCTCGTTCGCTGTTTGTTACCAAAAATGAAAAATGGGAATATCGTTTTCATCAGTTCCATTTGGGGACAGACGGGAGCCGCGTGCGAGGTTGTTTACTCTACTGTTAAAGGCGCTCAAATTTCATTTGTAAAAGCGTTAGCGAAAGAAGTGGCATCTCAAGGAGTTCGCGTCAATGCAGTTGCACCAGGAGCTGTTCAAACGAACATGCTTCAAGCATTTACCGAAGACGAATTACGTGCACTAGAGGAAGAAATTCCTTTGGGTCGCCTAGCCAAACCGGAGGAAGTCGCTCAAGCGGTTTCTTATTTATTAAGTGAGCGTGCGTCATACATTACGGGGCATATTCTTTCGGTCAATGGTGGATGGTATACATAACTTTTTCTAAATAGGGAATGCATATTTTTAACTTCCTGTCACAAACTAACGTTGACACCGGAAAAGGAGGTTAATTACAATGTCTGTTTTAGATAACTGGCAACAATGGAAACATTTTTTAGGTGATCGCCTCGATCAAGCAGAAAAAGCAGGTATGTCAGAACAAGTTATTTCTGACCTCGCGTATCAAATTGGTGATTATTTAGCTAACAAAGTACAACCGAAAAACGAACAAGAAAAAGTATTAGCTGATTTATGGTCGGTAGCGAGTGAACAAGAGCAGCACGCACTCGCCAACATGATGGTTCGACTTGTTCAAAACGATCAATAAACTTATCTATATTTATTTAAAGTAAGCGTAAGAATTCTTATGCTTACTTTTTTTATGAAAATGATTGATGAAATTTTGATAAATGAACAAAATTAGTTAATTTTATAACAATTTCTTTATTTATCATGTTTTCCTTTTCTCTTATCATAAAATCATATATGATAGACACTAGATGAGTATTTTTATCTATAAGCAACCTAACAGTAAATTGAAGGAATTATTTGGAGGGTGACGGATGGAAAAACAAGAATGGTATTTAGAATATGAAATTCAAAAAAACCGTCCAGGATTGTTAGGCGATATTTCATCCCTGTTAGGTATGCTTTCTATTAATATCGTCACCATTAACGGGGTGGATGAAGGACGTCGAGGCCTGTTATTGTTAGCTGATAGTGAGAAGCAAATTATTCGTTTAGAATCAATATTACAAACAATGGATACGATAAAAATAACAAAGCTTCGTGAACCAAAACTAAGGGATCGCCTAGCTGTTCGCCATGGAAGGTACATACAGCGTGACGCCGATGATAAAAAAACGTTTTGTTTTGTGCGGGATGAATTAGGACTATTAGTCGATTTTTTGGCTGAGCTATTTAAACAAGAGGGGCACAAATTAATTGGGATACGGGGGATGCCTAGAGTCGGAAAAACCGAATCGCTCGTTGCCGCTAGTGTTTGTGCCAATAAACGATGGTTATTCGTTTCTTCGACCTTGTTAAAACAAACCATCCGTAACCAACTCATCGAAGACGAATACAATGCGGAAAATATTTTCATTTTGGACGGAGTCGTATCCACACAAAGGGCCAATGAACGTCATTGGCAACTCGTTCGGGAAATTATGCGGTTACCGGCTGTAAAAGTCGTCGAACATCCTGATGTTTTTGTCATGAATTCGGAATATTCAATGGATGATTTCGACTACATTATTGAGCTTCGAAATGACCCTGACGAAGAAATTACATACGATTTAGTGCAAAAAAATAATCTTTTTAATAATAATGATTTTTGTGGATTTGATTTTTAATAGTGGAAGGTGTTTATCTTGACGGAATTAGGACTTCGATTACAAGAAGCACGAAAGGAAAAAGGATTGTCTATTGAAGATGTTGCGGAGATAACGAAAATTCAAAAGCGTTATTTAATTGGACTTGAAGAAGGAAATTATGATATTATTCCCGGTAAGTTTTACGTTCGGGCATTTATTAAGCAATATGCGGAAGCGGTTGGACTTGATCCTGACCAAATTTTTGAAGAATATCAAAACGAAATTCCAAGTGCCATCCATGATGAATTGCCTTCTCAACTCTCTCGGGTTCAATCACGAAAGAAACTTTCACCTGGATCATCTAAGTTGGTGGAGTGGGCCCCAAAAGCGTTGATTGGATTATTTATTGTAGGTGCTCTCGTTCTTGTCTATTATCTCGTCCAAAAGTACGCAGGTTCTTCTCCAGATGTAGTGGAAGAAGATCCGGCTTATCAAGATCGAGTTAATATTGAACAAGCAAACGGAGCCGATTTACCTGTTGAAAGTATTGACCAAGAGGAAAAAGAAAATAACGAAGAAGACCAACAAGCTGATGAACCTGAAGAAGTGGTTGAAGAACCGAAGCAAGAATTGAACGTTTTGGAAACGAAGGGGTCGTCAACCACATATGAACTAGTGAATACGGACACGTTTGAATTAACAATTAATTCGTTAGGTGAAACATGGGTTGAAGTATATGATTCAAATAATAAACAATTACTTGGGGAAACATTAGTCCAATCCCCGAAAAGCCCAAATCAAAAACAAAGCGTCACGTTTGATATGTCAAATGAAAAACAAGTCCGTATTCGCATCGGACGGGCACCGGATACGGAAATTCAAGTAAATGGTGAGCCGTTACAATATGCGATATCACCAACAGAACGAGATGTTCAAACAATTACAATTACATTTACTCCACCAACGGAGTAGCTTTGTAGTTGGTAGCTCAAGTTTCTGAGCTACCTTTTCTCACGTCTTGATTTTTATGATGGAAGTATGATAGTATTTGCCTAAAAAAGAGAGACTACCAATGTTTGGGGGTTATGGATTTGAACTTGCCAAATAAGATTACGATTTCACGTATATTATTAATTCCCCTCTTTTTATTGTTTATGTTAGTGGATTTTCAATGGGGGACTGTCGATTGGTTTAATGAATTGATTCCGGTCGAACATATCATCGGTGCCTTGATTTTTATCATCGCTTCGACGACCGATTGGATTGATGGGTATTACGCACGAAAATATCATTTAGTTACAAATTTAGGGAAATTTTTAGACCCGTTAGCTGATAAACTTCTCGTTTCAAGTGCATTAATTGTTCTTGTCGAACTTGGATTTGCTCCGTCGTGGATCGTTATTGTTATCATAAGTCGTGAATTCGCAGTAACCGGTTTACGCCTTGTCCTTGCGGGTGAAGGGGAAGTGGTTGCGGCCAATATGCTTGGAAAAATTAAAACGTGGACGCAAATTGTTGCGATTTCCGCGTTATTATTACATAACATTCCGTTTTCAAGCATCTCGTTTCCGTTTGCGGACATTGTGCTTTGGGTAGCCACTTTCTTCACCATTTGGTCAGGTTGGGATTATTTTTATAAAAACCGTCACGTTTTTCGCCATTCCAAGTAAGGATGGAGGCTTATTCGAATGAATGCTGAAATTATTGCCGTTGGTTCTGAACTACTGTTAGGTCAAATTGTGAACACGAACGCCCGATTTTTGTCCGAACGGCTAGCTGAAATTGGAGTGAATGTGTATTTTCATACCGTCGTTGGTGATAACCCTAATCGGTTACAACGAGTCATTGAGGAAGCGGAACGCCGAGCAAATCTAATCATATTCACGGGAGGCCTTGGCCCAACGAAAGACGATTTGACCAAGGAAACCATTGCGAAACATTTGGGGAAAAAATTAGTCATGGACGAACAGGCTTTGGCAGTGATTTCCTCCTATTTTCAAAAAGTGAAACGTCCAATGACGGAAAACAATAAAAAACAAGCCCTTGTTCTTGAAGGGTGTCGCGTATTGCCAAATGATGTTGGAATGGCACCGGGAATGTTTCTTACTCATCAGGGGCGTTCATACATGCTTCTTCCAGGGCCGCCGAAAGAAATGGAACCAATGTTTACTCAATACGGGTTGCCGGCAATTAAGGAGCAGTTGCAATCCAATGAACAAATCGTCTCACGAGTGCTCCGATTTTTCGGAATTGGTGAGGCACAGTTAGAAACAGAAATTGCTGATTTTATTGACCAACAAAGCAATCCTACGATTGCCCCACTAGCGAAAGACGGTGAAGTAACGCTTCGGTTAACAGCGAAAACCACTTCTTTAGAGGAAGCAAATCGGCTCATAGACGAAGTGGAGCAAATGATACGAGCTCGTGTAGGGAAATATCTGTACGGGTATAATGAGACGTCATTAATGGAGCAGACGGTCCGACAATTGAAGGAACAAAACTGTACAATTGCGTGTGCTGAAAGCTTGACAGCTGGCTTATTTCAAGCAGAACTCGCCAGTATTTCTGGGGTAAGCGAAATTTTTAAAGGGGGCGTCGTTTGTTACTCGAACGAAGCGAAAGTGAATGCAGTTGGCGTTCAAAAAGAAACCATTGTAAACGAAGGTGCCGTTAGTGAAGCGTGTGCGAAAGAATTAGCCGAGCGGATTCGAGAGCAATTCAATGCAACAATCGGTATTAGTTTTACCGGTGTTGCCGGTCCTGCTTCACTGGAAGGAAAACCTCCTGGAACGGTTTGGATTGGAATCTCTAATAAGAAAGAAGGGACAACCGCCTATCAATTGCAATTAGTGGGAAATCGAAATAGCATTCGCTCCCGAGCAGTGAAATATGGTTGTTATTATTTATTAAAAAAACTAGGTAAATAACCATAGCGGCCAACTGAATGGTCGCTGTTTTACTTTTTGGTGAGTGTTGTTAAGAGTAAAAAACGGTAACTAAGGGTAATTTTGAATGGGTATGAGTAAATCTACTCGAATATGAGAAAAATTTCATAGGTTAAGAGAAAAAATTCGGAAGTTAAGAGCAAAAATCGGTAGTATGAGCAAAAACCCGGATATTATGAGAAAAAACCGGAAGATTAAGAGCAAAACCGGGAAGTTAAGAGTAAAAAATCGAAAGTTATGAGAAAAAAACCGGAAATTAAGAGCAAAAATCGGGAAGGTAAGAGAAATAACCGGGTAGTATGAGCAAAAACCGGAATTATGAGCCAAAACCACTTGTTATGAGTAATAACTGCAAGTTAAGAGCAAAACCTAGAAGTTATGAGTAAAAAATCGAAAGTTATGAGAAAAAAACCGGAAATTAAGAGCAAAAATCGGGAAGGTAAGAGAAATAACCGGGTAGTATGAGCAAATACCGGAATTATGAGCCAAAACCACTTGTTATGAGTAATAACTGCAAGTTAAGAGCAAAACCCGGAAGTTTAGAGTAAAAAATCGAAAGTTATGAGAAAAAAACCAGAAATTATGAGAAAAAAACCGGAAATTAAGAGCAAAAACCGGGAAGGTAAGAGAAATAACCGGGTAGTATGAGCAAAACCCGGAAGTTAAGAGCCAAAACCCGATAATTATGAGTAAAAAGCCTAACAAATAAGCAATTCACAAAAAAGCTAAGACTTTTATTTGACTTTTCAGATATTTATTTAAAAAAAAGAATCCCAATAAAATTTTTCTACATTTTTATGCATGTGGTTCCTAAAATTCTCATTTGAAGTTATATAATGGAAAAAACAATCGAATAAATGTTCGATTTTTTACTTGGCAAATGCAAAAAAAACGTTTATAGTAAAGATAGGTTCAGTTTTGAGATGATACCCGCATGCGGGATGAAATAAAGGAGGAACTAGAGTGAGTGATCGTCAAGCGGCCTTAGAAATGGCATTGAAACAAATTGAAAAGCAATTTGGTAAAGGGTCCATTATGAAGCTAGGGGAACAATCCGAGCGGAAAATTTCAACTGTACCGAGCGGTTCGCTAGCTTTAGATGTGGCTTTAGGTGTTGGGGGGTACCCTCGTGGGCGTATTATCGAAATTTACGGTCCTGAAAGTTCAGGTAAAACAACGGTAGCTCTTCATGCCATTGCAGAAGTTCAAGCGCTAGGTGGACAAGCGGCTTTTATCGATGCAGAGCACGCATTAGACCCTGTGTATGCACAAAAGCTTGGAGTTAATATTGATGAGCTTTTACTTTCTCAGCCGGATACTGGAGAGCAAGCGCTAGAAATTGCAGAAGCACTTGTACGAAGTGGAGCTGTCGACATTATCGTCATCGACTCAGTTGCTGCGCTTGTACCGAAAGCAGAAATTGAAGGTGAGATGGGAGATTCTCACGTAGGTTTACAAGCACGCCTAATGTCCCAAGCGTTGCGTAAACTTTCCGGTGCGATTAACAAATCAAAGACGATTGCTATTTTCATTAACCAAATTCGTGAAAAAGTAGGTGTCATGTTTGGTAACCCTGAAACGACACCTGGTGGACGCGCATTAAAATTCTATTCTTCTGTTCGCTTAGAAGTACGTCGTGCCGAACAATTAAAACAAGGAAACGATATGGTTGGTAATAAAACGAAAATTAAAGTCGTGAAAAACAAGGTGGCGCCTCCATTCCGTACAGCTGATGTCGATATTATGTACGGAGAAGGAATTTCTAAAGAGGGCGAAATTATTGATATGGGATCAGAACTTGACATTATTCAAAAGAGCGGTTCATGGTATTCTTACGGAGAAGAGCGCCTCGGACAAGGACGTGAAAACGCGAAGCAATTCTTGAAAGAAAATCCAGACATTTGCAACGAAATCATGATGAAAATTCGTGAGCATTATGGATTAGAAACCCCTACTTCTGCTGAAGAAGGAGAACAGTTTGAACTCTTAGAAGAATAAATTGTGTGACCCTATAAGACATTCTAAAAAAGGATGGCGTATTTCGTCATCCTTTTCGTTTATATTGGAATCATTGTTCGATTGATCAACGATGTTTCAAGAAAAATACCAGCTGTTTCTATAGGGGGAAAAATGCAAGTGATGAAAATAAGTGGAAATAAAGGGGATTCGTGCAAGGAGTATGAGTAAAATTATTGTGGGCAAAATTTAACCCCCTCATTTGTTGAGGGAACGTTAGAACGCTCAACAAATGAGGGGGCCACCAAGCGAAAGCGCGGTAGTTAATAAGCAAATAACATGAAAAAGAGGGTTACTCCTTGGTAGAATCT